>JAYTNH010000333.1:0-9597 GCA_043748395.1 Ilumatobacteraceae bacterium
CGACAACACCGCTGGGCGCGACAACACCGCTGGGCGCGACAACACCGCTGGCGCGACAACACCGCTGGGCGCGACAACACCGCTGGGCGCGACAACACCGCTGGGCGCGACAACCGCTGGTGCGACGGTTGGTCAGTCGAAGATTCGGGGCACGAACACGGGGCTGGCGGGAGAAGCGCCGGTGATTGCGTCGGCGGCGAGGATGACGGCTGCGCCGGTGTATGCGGAGGTTTCGCCGGCGGGGAAGCGCTCGAGCGACGGGTACACGATGCCGGTCCAGTAGGCGCCGTCGTCGCGGCGGTGTGGGCGAGTCCAGGCGAGCAGGTCGGTGGCAGTGGAGATGTCACCCATGGCAGCATGGGCGATGGCGCACTCGGCGGTCTCGCTGGCAGTGATCCACGGCTCGTCGCTCACGCAGCGAATGCCCTTGGCTTCCATTGCGAACACCTCCCAGCCGTCGGCCATGCGCGTCTTGGCAGCCTCGCCGGTGAGCGCGCCGCTGAGCACTGGGTAGTACCAGTCCATCGCCCAACGCTCCTTCGGCTCGAAGGCATCGGGCCGGGTGGCGATCACATTGCACAGGCGAGCAGACGCTGCAGCCCAGTCGGGGCGCGGCTCGTTAATGAGCGCGGCCAAGCGGGCCCCGCACGCGAGTGCGTGAGCGATGCTGCTCGATCCGGTGAGCAAGGCGTAATCCCACGGCACCTCGTCGGCAGTGCGGGCCCACAGCACCGTGCCATCGGGTCGGCGCATCGAGAGCACCCAATCGAGCGACCGTTGCACGGTGGGCCATAGGTGATCGACGAAGGCGCGATCCCAGGTGCACAGCCAGTGGTGCCAGACACCCGCGGCGATGTACGCGCACACGTTGGTGTCGAGTTTGGCTTCCTCGACCGAGCCGTCGGGCAGGTAGTAGTTCCACCAACTGCCGTCGGGGCGTTGGATGTCGACCAACCACTCGTAGGCGAGCTCGGCCTCGGCGTGCAGCCCGGCGACGTCGAGCGCCATCGCCGTCTCGACGTGGTTCCATGGGTCGCAATGGCCGCCGGGGAACCAGGGGATCATGCCCGTGGGTAGCTGCAGTGAGGCGATGTGTTCGGCGGTCTGCACCACCTCGGAGGCGCTGAGCACGCCGTCGATGTCAGGAAGACGCGACACGCTGTGCCTCTGGAACCGGCGATGCGTCGAAGACCGGGAGTAGGGGTTTGTGCGCGTACACGACGAAGCTCTTGCCGAGCACCGGCGCGAGCACTCGTTCGACGAGCTTCATGCTGCGTGGCTGCTTGGTGATCTCCCACTCGAGCAGTCGTTGGAACGCGTTGACAGCCTTGGAGTCGGTGCGCCGTGGGCCTACCGCACACTTGAGCCACCAGTACGGCGAGTGCAGGCCGTGGGCGCGGTGACTGCCGGTGACGCTGAGCCCGGCGCTGCGCAGCTTGGCTTTCAACTCGGTGGCGCTGTAGATGCGAACGTGGCCGCCGACAGATTTGGGTGCGTGGTACTCGTCGCTGAGCATCCAGTTGACCTTCTCGGGCATCCAGGCGGGCACCGTGGCAGCGAATACGCCGCCTGGCTTGAGCACGCGCATGAACTCGTGAATGGCGGCGACGTCGTGCTGAATGTGTTCGAGCACCTCGCTGGTGATCACGCAATCGAAGCTGTTGTCGGCGAACGGGAGTCGAGTCGCATCGCCGCGCAACACGCCCACGTATCGTTCCTCGGCGAGTTCGCCGGCTTCGACCATGGCACCGAACGTGCCGCGGGTGGTGACCACTTCGTCGGCGGCGTAGTCGAGTGCCACGATGTTGGCGCCCCTGCGCGCAAACTCGAAGGCGTGCCGGCCGAAGCCTGCACCGGCATCGAGCACCAGGTCGCCAGCGCGAACGCCGAGCTTGTCGTAGCGGATCGTGAGCAAGCGACGAGCCTCAGATCCGACCGTTGCGGCGAAGTTTGGCGATGTTGTGTGGCATCGCCAACACCTCGCGATACTGATCGACCGTGAGCTGAGCGCAATGCTTCCAACTCCACCGCTCGACAACACGTTGGCGACCGGCCTCGCCCACCCGAGCGCGAAGTTCGGGGTTGTCGAGGCCGCGGCGAATGGCAACGGTGAGTGCCTCGACGTCGCCTGCCTTGCACTGCAGCACGGTCTCGCCATCGCGGCCCGTCACCTCGGGCAACGCGCCGCCATCGGTGGCGACGAGGCAGATTCCGGTACTCATTGCCTCGATCGCGGGCAGGCTGAAACCTTCGTACAAGCTCGGCACCACGGCCATATCGGCCTCGGCATACAACTCGACGATGCGTTCGTCGGTGACCCCGCTGACGAACTGGATGTGCGGACGCAGGCCGAGCTTGTCGATGAGGTCGTTGCTGGCGCCCTCGCGCGGCTTGCCGATGATGGTGAGCGTCACGTCGCGCTCGGTGCGGAGCTTGGCCATCGCTTCGAGCAGGTACGACAAGCCCTTCAACGCAACGTCGGCAGAAGCGGTGGTGATGAGCCGACCCGGTTGGCGGGTGATGTGCGGCAGCGCCGTGAACAGCTCGGGGTCGACTCCCACGGGCACCAGGCGCATGCGGTCGTAGCTCACACCCATGTCGTTGTGGATGTCTTTGATGCTGTTCTGGCTGACCACCACGATGCGCGGCATGCGGCTGGCCACGCGGCCCTGCATCTTCACGAAGCCGTACCAGCGGCCGATAGCGCGGCGCTTGCCACGCTTGGCGGTGTGCTCCATCTCGAGCGCACGATCGCGGGTGATGGGGTGATGCAGCGTGACGATGGTGGGCAGCAGCTTCTCGATGCCGAGGATGCCATAGCCGAGGCACTGGTTGTCGTGCACCAGATCGAAGTCGCGCTGGCGCTTCTTGAGCTCGCCATAGGCTCGCACGCTGAAGCCGAGCGGCTCGCCGAAGGTGCCCTTCAGATGTGACAGCGTCTCGGCCAGGTCGCCCTTCGACTTGATCTCCCAATAAGCAGGCATGCGGCCGGGATAGTGGTCGTTCCACAAGTCGAGGCTGGGCAGCTTGTGCATGTCGATGCGCTCATCGAGCACGGGGTAGGGCTGGCCACTGAACACCTCGACGGTGTGGCCGAGGTCGACCAACGCCTTGGTGAGGTGGCGGGTGTACACACCTTGGCCGCCGACATGCGGCTTGCCGCGGTAGGTGAGGTAGGCGAGGTGGAGCGGTGCATCGGGGTGCAGACCAGCAGCAGGGGCCGATGCGTCAGACATGGGGAACGAGCCTATCGGCGCCCGGTTACCGGCTGGTATACGAACACTCATCGCGCGGCGGGTTGCCACGCAATCGTCATCCACCGCTGCAGCAGTTCGCCTGGCTCGAGCACGGCTGCCGAGCCGAGATTGAACGCGTCGGGTGGCCCGCTCTGCGGCTCGATGCACGTTGCGTGTGCAGGCATGTCGTAGACCACCCAGTGGTCGCAATCGCTGTCGACGGTGACCGTGAGGTCCGGGTAGTGGAGTCGTAGCGGTGCCGTCGGACGAACGAAGCAATCGTCCCACGGGGGAGGCGGCGGGTCGTGCATCACGCCGCTGGGAACGCCGTCGGCATCGCGTTCGTACATCGACTCGAACTCGACCGCAGTGCTGGTGGGTTTGCGAAACCATGGGTGCCATCCGATGGTGGCGGGCATGGGCTGGTCGGTCGCAAGCACCGTCAGGAAGCAGATCAGCCGATCGCGGGTGAGTTGGATGTGTTGTTGGGCGACGCCGCCGAACGGCCAGGTGAGCGGACACGTGAGATCGACGAAATCGTGGCCTTGATCGGTGAGCGTCCAGGCGGCGGTGAACACCGTGCCATGAATGGCATGGTCGCCGAGGTTGATCGGTAGCCGGTACTGCTGGCCGGCGAAGCTCAGTCGACCGTTGCGCACTCGCCCGGCCCACGGCGCCATCGGGTAGCTGCCCCATCCCATCGGGCCGTTGTCGGGGTCGTCCACCAGCAAACCCCGGCCGGCGATTTCAACCTGTGCCACCCGGCCGCCACGAACTGGATCGACCCACGCGAGCACCCGATCCTTGCGCGAGCCCGCCTCCAATTCGATCACTGGCGCAGTCTTGCGGCCGTCGGCCATCGGTGCAGGGACGGGGCAGCCACGCACGTGTCGCTGGTGAACGACGGGCCGGTCACGGTGTCGCTCGCGACCGCCACCACGCCCGACCCGGCACGTGCCATGCTGCGGCGAACAGCACCAGCATGAGCGCGATGATGGTGAGGTCGCCGAGGTGCGAGTACCACGTGCGGTAGGGCAGCCAGGTGACATCGCGGGTGATCACCCGCTGCTCGCTCACCCCAGTGCGATCGAAGACCTGGCCGGCGGGCGAGATGAACGCGCTGAACCCCGTCGGCGACACCTGCACCACCCAGCGGTTCTGCTCGATCGCGCGCAGTCGCGACGATGCGATCTGCTGGCTCTGCAACACGGTGCCTGTGTAGCTCGACCCGTTGGTGGGGTTCACGATGAAGACGGCTCCGTGGTCGACACCGTCGGCTGCAAGGCCGCCGAAGAAGACCTCCCACGAGATGACGACGCCCACCGGGTGTGGACCGAGCCCGGCTAAATCCCCGCCGAACGGAACCTGCACGATGGCCGGCCCGCTGCCGCCGACGGCGTCGCGCGGCACCTGGTCGGTGGGGGCGCCCACGGCATCGAGCAGTCCGCGGAACGGCATGTATTCGCCGAACGGCACCCGTTGTTGCTTGTCGTAACGCGACACCACCTGGCCGTCGGGAGTGATCACGACCTCGGCGTTGGTGAAGTGGTCGCCCGGGGCATCTTCGGTGACGCCCACCATGATCGGGGCGCCGATGCGCTGGGCCTCGGCGGTGATCTCGCCGAGCTCGCGGCTCACGGCGAACGATGGCACATCGATGACGTTTTCGGGCCACACCACCAGATCGACCGATCCGGCCTCGATCGTTGTTGTTGCGGCGAGATGGCGGTCGAAGACCTCACGCGGATCGGAGTTGATGGCGCGCGTGCCCTGCGGCCCGCCGCCTTGCACCGCGGCGACGCGTGAACTGATCGCCTTCAGCTCGCTGCCGACGTCGCCGCTTGCAAGAGGAGTGAGTGCCAACAGCGCCAGGGCTGCAACCAGGCCGATCAGGCCATGGGGCCGACCCTTCGTGGTGACACCACGGCGTCGTGCCATCGCGGGCACCAACGGTGAAGGCCCCGCCAGCGCGAAGCCGATCTGGAACACGAACCAGGTGAGTAGCAGCGCACCGCCGATGCGTACGACGTTCACGAACGGCCCGCCCGATTGACCGATGGCCATGCTGGCGAGCGGTGCGCCACCGAACGGCCACGCAAATCGGATCACCTCGACAAGTGTGTGCGCGGCAGGGCGGCCGATGACGCGCCATGGCCCGCTGGGCGCCATCCATGCGGCGAACGCGTGAAACCCGGCAAACACCCCGGCCGCGAGCAGGTAGCCCGGTGCGCTGAGGAACCAGAGAAACGAGAGGCCCGGCAAAAGCCAAGCGGCACCGAACAACCAGCCCCTCGCGACACGTTGGCGGGCGGTCGGGAACTCGCCGAGCGACGACTCGAACAGCGCCACGCCGATGAACGCAAGCGGCCACCACCCCCACGGAGGCAGCGCGAGCGCGACGAGCAGACCTCCGCCGACGGCGTACCCCGCCTGTTTGCTCGGTCGTTTCGGGCGCCACTGCATTCGGGCGACGTTAGCGGCGCGTGCCAACCCGGCGCAGGATGTCAGGCGACGAGGGCGAGGTGAATGATGATGCGCTGGCGAGTGCTGCCCACGGGGTGGCATGCAAACAGCGTGGCGGTGGCGTCGGCCGTCTGGTTGATGATCCAGATCGCGTCGGGGTACACGATTTCGGTGTAGGTGACGTTGTAGACGAACCGTCCGTCGACGGTGGTGAAGATCACGAGGTCGCCCGGCACGAGTTGGTCGACGTTACGGAACGGCCGGTCGTGGCTGGTGCGGTGACCGCCCACCACCACGTTGCCTGCGCGGCCTGGCATGGCCGTACCGGGCCAGTGGCCTGGGCCGCGATCGAGCGTGGTGAGCGTGACGCCTTCGAACAGGTTCTTGCTGACGCCGATCTTCGGGATCTCGATGGTGCCGAGCCCCACGCGCTTCTCGGGTGCGCGGGGGTTGGCGGGTGCCGCTTCTGGCACCGGCAATGGCACGGTGGTGGGCGCGATGGTGGTGGTGGTGGTGGTTGTACTGGTGGTGGTGGTCGACGTCGTGGTGGTCGACGAGGTAGTGGTGGGGGTCAGGGTGGTCGATGTGGTGATCACGAGCGGCGCGAGTTCGGCGGCTTGCGGCGAACCGTCGTCGCCACATGCACCCAAGGTGACCAACGCGGCCGCGGCGATGAAGGCGTGGCGTCGAGTCATGCGTTTCACTCTCTCACTTTTCGGCTCGAAACGACAGACCTTGAACAGCGCGGGTGGCAGAAGCCACGCATGCGGGGATGCCGATGCCGTGATAACTCGCGCCGGCCAAGGCAAGTCCAGCGGGCAGTTGGCGTTCGGCCTCGGCGACCCTGGCAGCGTGGTGTGGGCGATACTGCGGGAAAGCTCCGGTCCACCTACTGACCCGAATGGCGGATGGTTGTAGGTCGATTCCCAGGTGCTTGCCAACCTCGGTGGTCGCCGCATCGATCAGTTGCTCGTCGCTGAGGTGCATCACCGGAAGGCCATCGCGACCGAGCGAGATGCGCAGCAGTTGGTGGTGGGGCAGGGCCCAATGCGCCCACTTCTGCGACCCGAACGAGACGGCGGTAACGAGGCGCTGCTGTGGCTTCGGAACGAGATAGCCGCTGAGTCCTGCCAACTGTTCGGGCCAATCGGCGGCGGGTACAGCCATCGTGATCAGCACCACATCGGCCGTGGGGATGGCGCGCAACAGCCCGGCTGCATCAGGTGCGGTGGCGCCTATCAACGCAGCCGTGGCCGTGGCCGGACTGGCGAGCACCACAGCGTCGGCAAGGGTGTCGTTGATTCGCCAACTCGCGCCATCACGTTCGATCGACTCGGCCGCAGTCGCCGTGCGGATGTCGCCCCCACCGTTGGTGACGGCCGCCGCGAGCGTGTCGACGAGTTGGCCCATTCCGCCGCGCGGTGCGTAGAAGACGGGGCCGGTGGTGGCCGGTGGTCGCTTGCGCGCGGCCAGGAGCACGCTGCGCGCCTTCCCCGCAAGATCGGCGATCTGCGGTACGGCGGCGAGGCTGAAGTGGTCGGTGTCGGCGGCGTAGATGCTGCCCACCAACGGATCGACGAGTCGCAGATGTACCGCATCGCCGAACCGCTGTCGAACGTAGTGGCCGAGCGAATCGTCGTCGAGTGCAGTGCGCCGCCTGAAGGGTTCGGTTGCGGCGCGCAGCTTTCCCGACCAAGGGATGAGGCCCGAACGAGCGAGCGCGAACACGTCGGTGGGCATGCCCAACAGCAGTCCCTCTGGGATGGCGTACATGCGGTCCCACCACACGTTGGCTCGCCCGACAGCGGGAGACGTGAGATCGTGGCCGAGCCCCAACAGGCGTGCCAATGCAGTGGCGTGGGGCACGCGAGCCAAGAACGCATCGGGTCCTTCGTCGATGCCCGAGTGCCCGGCGAACGCGGTGGTGCGGATCTTGCCGCCGAGGCCGTCATCGCGTTCGATGACCGTGACGCGAGGCGCATCGGGTTGGTGCACGAGCGCGTGAGCGGCGGTGAGTCCGGCGATGCCGCCGCCCACCACCACAACGTGGCGTTCGCTCACGGTGCGAGTTCGATCACGCGTTGCGCGAGCGCGGCCATGACCGCTGCATCGTCGTTGACGCACACCGTGCGGGCAAACGCGATGCCGTGCAGCGCGGCGCGTGCAGCGGCTTCGATGTCGAGGTCGTACAGCACCTCGAGATGATCGGACACAAACCCGACGGCACACACCACGACGCCGCATTGGTCGCCTGCTTCGGGCGCTGCAGCGCCGAGTTCATCGATCACGGCGAGGATGTCGGGGCCGATCCAGGGCTCGGGTGTACGGCCTGCGCTCTGCCATGCGACGGACCACTGACTCCAGTGCTGCAGACCGGCCGCCTGGGCCACGGCCTCGGCGGTGGCGCGCAACTGGAACGGGTACGGATCACCCGTGTCGATGATGCGTTGCGGCAGCGAGTGCGCCGTGAACAGCACTTTCGTGTTGGCCGGCATGGCGGCCAGCTTGGCCCGCAGATCGCGGGCGGTGAACTCGACGAAAGCGGGCTCGGTTGCCCAGCTCTCGATGCCCTCTACCGTGATGCCGTGCGGCGCGGCCGCCACGCGGGCACGCTCGAGATATTGGCCGACCGAGTACGCCGAGTAGTGCGGTGCAAGCACGAGGCCCACGATGTTGGTGAACCCGTCAGCCGCAAGTTCGTCGACAGCGGCTTCGATCTGCGGCGCGGCGTGCTTGAGTCCGAGGGTGACGAAGTACTGCTCGGGCGCGGCTACGTTCAACGCCGCTTGCAGTGCGTCGCGTTGGGCTTCGGTGCGGGCGGCCAGTGGTGATACACCTCCGAGCGCGTCGTAACGCGCTGTGAGGTCGGCCAGTTGCTCGGCTGTGGGCACACGACCGCGGCGGATGTCGGTGTAGTACGGCAAGATCTCGTCGGGTGTGCGCGGGGTGCCATATGCCATGAGCAGTACAGCGGTGCGTCGCTCGGTCATCGCCGCGTGCATTCGTGTACGTGCTGCACCACCGCGGCGAGCACACCCGGGTCGGTGTTGGGCTGCACGCCGTGGCCGAGGTTGAAGATGTGGCCGACGTGGCGGGCATTGTCGGCGAGCACTGCGTCGGTGCCGGCGAGCGCGGCCGATTCGCCGGCGAGCACCAGAGCAGGGTCGAGGTTGCCCTGCACGACGAGGCCGGCCCCCATGCGGGTTCGGGCCTGCGCGATCGGGGTACGCCAATCGAGCCCGAGCACCGCCGGCCCAGCGGCGAGCATCGATTCGAGCAAGTGATCGCAGCCGATGCCGAAGTGGATGCCGGCGACCGTGGGATGCAGATCGCGAAGCTGCGCGAACACGGCAGTGGAGTGCGGCAGGACATGGCGGTCGTAGTCGGCTCGACTCAATGCGCCGGCCCACGAGTCGAACAGCTGGAAGGCGCGCGCACCGCTGCGCAACTGACTGTCGATGGACGCGACGGCATGCTGGGTGAGCCGCTCCATCAACGCCGACCACAACGTCGGCTCGTTGTGGATGAGCGATTTGGTGTGCTCGTAGGTACGGCTCGGTCGGCCCTCGATGAGATAGCTCGCCACGGTGAACGGGGCGCCGGCGAACGCCAGCAGTGGTACATCGGGAGCGAGTTCGGCTGCGACCAACTTCACCGTGTCGAGCACGTACGGCGTGTCGTCGTCGGGTCGGAACTCACGGAGCCTGGTCAAGTCGGCTGCCGTGCGCAACGGTTGCGCGCACACGGGGCCCGTGCCGGGCGCTACGTCGATACCGAATCCGACGGCATGCGCCGGCACCACGATGTCGCTGAACAACACTGCTGCGTCGACGCCATAGCGGCGAACGGGCTGCAGCGTGATCTCTGCCGCCAGGTGGGGCAGTTTGATCGCTTCGAG
>JAYTNH010000334.1:0-12629 GCA_043748395.1 Ilumatobacteraceae bacterium
CGGGCTTCGCACCACGACATCACCCGACGCACATCACCAACACCAGCCATCACCGCAACCCGCGACGTCAGATCGACACCAGCAATACCTCGCACCAGATCGACAACCGCCCCGACGTCCATACCAGCAACGTACGCGCGGGGTGTGACAGAGATGATTGACCGATGACATCTGCCGATTTCTTTGGCGAACTGTCGTCATTGTCGGCGAAGATCAACGTCCTATTGTCATGTTGTCGTTGCTAGCCGAGGTGATCGAATGAGCGCCCGTACCGTTGCCGTCACTATCACCATCGCCTTGGCTGTCACGGCTGCCGCGTGTTCCGACGGTTCAACCCAGTTGGCAACCATTCCACCAACCTCTGCACCGTCGGCGTCGCTGCCACCGGTCACGATCGCCGACCCGACCACCACCACCGAGGTCGCCACCTCGACCAGCGCCGCTGTCGCCACGACTGTGCTGCCATCAAACGTCGTCGGGCTCTCCGAAGGTGGACCGTGGAAGCTGGTCGACTCCGCTCCCGGTATCACGTCCCCCGGACTCGTCTACGAGCTGATGCCCAAACTGTGGGCGTTCTTGCCCACCGAAGAGTCAACCGACGACGGCAACCTGTTCGTCCCCACCCCAGCAGACATCCCCATCATCGAGGCCTACCTCCAAGCATCACTGGTCTACTTCAGGGCCGTGACGCAACGGCCGATCGATCTGGCCGACCCGGGCTGGGCACAGTTCTACGGCGACCGTGGTGAAAGCTACTTCAGGGTCCTGTCACCTAAGCGGGCCGATGGCCAGGCAGTTGACCTTGACCTCGGCGTGGTGCTTCGTCCACGAGTCCTCGGTGAAGGTCGTACCGAGACCACTGCGATTCTGTTTGACTGCGCGTTTGATGGCGGGGTGTTTCGGAGGGCGGATGGTTCGCTCGCAGAGGGATCGACTCCAGGAATCGTCCTAAGTGGGACCGCCAGCCCCATGACTCTTGGGGGTGGCCGGTGGACTGTGGACTATGTCACCAATCAACCCGAGGCGTGCTGATGCGTCTTGGTCTCGCCGTCGGGTTGCTTGCCGCGTTGGTGGCACCTTCGACCGCTCGCGCCGGCGGGTCGCACGATGGCGGTAACTTGCCGCCGATCACGGTGCCGGGGAGTCGGCAGGTGAGCGTTCGGAACGAGACGGGTGGGTTATCGACGTTCTATTCGATTCCGTCGTTGTCCGTCTTCCGCCGGCATGGTGGAACGGGTCAGCCGTGCACGTTCACCGCACGCACACCGGGCACCGCATCTGACGGGCAAACCTATGTGACCGGGCAGGTCGTCAGCTCGGGGCGGTGGATCTTCCGCGAGGGCACGGCGATCACGTTCGAAGACCCGAACCCCACCGAACCTGCCCTCACCCGTGGTCCACTCGCGGGCGCCACCCGTGACTTCTTCGTCTTCTGTGACCGCTACGACGCCAACCACTCGATCGGGTTCGTGCAGGTCGGCGCCCGCGACCCGTTGCTCGACCCGCGCCCACAACTCACCAAACTCTACAACCTGTTGCAGCTCGAACGACCCGTCGTGTATCGCAACCCGGTCATCGACGAATGGGGTGGACTGATCACCCGCTACCCGGCCTGGCTCGCTATCCAACCCGCCGCGTGGCAGCCCGGCCGATCGGACCCCGCCTACTACCGCGGGTGGACCCTCTACCTGCTCACCAACCCAGCCGCACTCGAGTTTCAACTCACCTTCACCCCGAACCCCGACCGGCCGTCGCCCGCCTTCAACGGCATCGTCCCATGCGTACCGGCGGGAACCACACCCACACCCGATGCCGTGGCCTTACCAGCCGTGCCACAGCTCCCCGAGCAAACAGAGCCCGGTGTGAATGGCCCCTGCGAATGGACACCACCCGGGCCTGGCACCGTCACCATCCAAGCCCGCATCACCTACACCGTGACCCTGTGGGCCAACGGCTACACCGAACCCCAAGCCGACTACGCCTGGACCAGTAACCCCGTCACCTACGACACCGGCGAACTCGCCGCCGTCAACGTCAACGGGTAAGCGCCCCTGCGGGCGACCACCGCAAGTACCATGAGACCTATGGCCGTTCTGCGCATGTTCGCCGCCGCCCGTGAGGCCGCAGGCACCGGGCACGCAGAGTTCGCCGCGAGCACAGTGGGCGAGGTGCTTGCCAAGGCAGTCGCGACGTATGGCGAGGGGTTCGCGCTGGTGTTGCCGACCTGCCGCATCTGGGTGAACGGCGACGCCGCCGGCCCCGAGACGGCCGTCGATGGTTCAGACGAAGTGGCGGTTCTCCCGCCGGTGAGTGGAGGTTGTCAATGAGCCCGACCGAGCTCGATCCCATGTCGCTCTCGCTTGCCGAGCTGCGCGCCATGCGGACCGACCTACAGAACGACGACGATGCCGTTTCATACGCGCGCCGACTCGTGCAGGTACGTATCGACATGGTGGCGGCGGAGCAGCGCTCACGCGCCCAAGGCACCGACATCGACGATGAGCTCGTTGCCATTCTGGGGACGCAGCTGAGTGGGGGCGCGCCAAGGCCGCCCCGTCCGGCGAACGACTTCAGCCATCACCCGCACGCCGTCGAACTCGACCAGCTGTGTGCCCGCTTCGGCGCCACCGACATCGGTGGTCTCACCGACGACGAGCTCAGCGAGTTCTCTGAGCTCCTCGTCGCATTCGAGCGCGCCAGGTCGGCCGAGCGGCGCGAATTGTTCGGCCGCATCGATGCACTCAGTGCCGAACTCGTGCGGCGCTATCGCGACGGTGAGGCCAGTGTCGACGGCCTGCTGGCCGACGACTGATGCCGGCTCCGCTCGACAAGCGCATTGCCGAACTCGGTGAGTTCATCAAGGCTCAACGCCAGATCGCCAGCATGAGCGTGCGACGTCTGGCCGAGGTAGCCAACATCAGCAATCCGTACCTGTCGCAGATCGAGCGTGGCCTGCGTAAACCCTCGGCCGACATCTTGCAGCAGCTCGCCAAAGGGCTGCAGATCAGTGCCGAGTCGCTGTACGAACGCGCTGGCCTACTCGATCCCGACCACCCAGTGCGCGGCGGCGTGGTCGATGCCATTGCCGCCGACCCACGCCTGAGCCCCGAGCAGCGTCAAGCGATGCTCAACGTCTACGAAAGCTTCGTCGCCGGCAAGTCGGAGTGATCGCCGACGTCACCGTCACCGTCACTGTCACTGTCGCCTGGCTTTCCGGTCAGGAACACGGCCACGGCGAACAACGCGCTGACAACACTGGCCACGAGGATGGCGAGCTTTGCCTCGGCCTGACGGGCGTTGTCGGTGAAGGCAAGCTCGGCGATGAACAGTGCAACGGTGAAGCCGATGCCGGCTGCGTTGCCGACGCCGAGTACCTGCCGTCCGGTAGCGCCCGGGGGTAGCTCGGCGATGCCACTTCGCGTCGCCAGTTTCGAGGCGATCACCACCCCGAGGGGCTTTCCTGCGACGAGGCCAACGAAGATTCCCCACGCAATGGGAGACGTTGACGCGTCCTTCAGCGACTGTAGGGAGATCTCGATGCCGCTATTGGCCAAGGCGAAAACAGGGACGATGAGATAGCTCGTGTACGGGTGCAACAGGTGTTGCAACCACTCGACAACTGACACCGACGAACGGGCGAGCGCGGTGGTGGTGCGGGCGTGCTCGACCGTGCTGACGTTGCCGAGCTCCTCGATGTCGATGAGCTCGGGGTCGATGCGGGGCACCGTCGGGGCCAACAGACCCATAGCCACCCCGGCCAGCGTGGGGTGGATGCCGCCCTCGTGCATTGCGAGCCACACCGTTGCTCCGAGAGCGACGTACACGATCATCGTGTGAATGCCGCCGAGGCGGGCAACAACAGTGAGCAATAGGCCGATGACGGCGACGAGCAGCCACGACCAGGAGATGCCAGTGGAGTAGACCGCGGCGATGATGATGATCGCCCCGATGTCGTCGATGATCGCCAGGCCGAGCAGATAGGCCCGCAGCGATGCCGAGACTCGGGTGCCGAGCAACGCCAGCACGCCGACGGCCAGTGCGATGTCGGTCGCCATCGGGACGCCCCAACCACGAGCGTCGGTACCCCCGGCGATGGCAAGGTAGAGCAGTGCTGGAACTGCCATGCCACCGATTGCTGCGGCGATGGGAAGTGCAGCAGAGCGGCGGTTCGACAGATGCCCGGTGGTGAGTTCTCGCTTGATCTCCAACCCGACGATCAGGAAGAACGTGGTCATCAGGCCGTCGTTCACCCAGTGACGAAGGTCGAGCGAGATGTGGTGCCCGGCAGCCGAGAGTGAGATCTTGCTGTGCCAGAAGTCTTGGTACGCACCCGACCACGGTGAGTTGGCCCACACCAGGGCGATCACAGCAGCGACCACCAAGAGGATGCCGCCGGCGGCCTCGGCGTGCAAGAAGTCGCGGAGCGGAGAGAGAATCCTGACGAGGGGCGACTGGCGCTGTCGTCGTCGGAAGGTCATTGGACACCAATCTAGGCGACGCCGGCGCGGTGCTATCCCTGCCGGGAATCCTGATCGGTTCGATAGCGTTTCACCTCGTCGTGCAACGCGTCGCCATGCTTTCTCTCCACACATCGCCGCTCGCGCAACCGGGGTCTGGCGACAGTGGCGGTATGAACGTGTACGTGCGCGAGCTGGTCTCGGCACTTGCACAAGCGGGTGTGGAATGCACCACCTACACCCGAGCATCGGCGCCGAACCTGCCCGAGGTGGTGCAGGTCGAACCCGGACACCGGGTGGTGCACATCCCCGCTGGGCCGTTCCACCTCTCGAAAGAGCAACTGCCGGGCGTGGTCGAGCAGTTCGGCGACGCGGTCATCGATCACATCAAAAACGAGGCTCCAGCCGATGTGCTGCACGCCAACTACTGGCTCAGCGGCCAGGTTGCGCACCGCATCAAACACGAGCTCGACGTGCCGTTCGTCAGTACGTTCCACACGCTCGCTCGTGTGAAGGCCGAGGGCGGCGACTTCGAGCCCGAGTGGCGCGATCGCGCCGAGGCCGAGATCATCAACTGCGCCGACGCCATCTGTGTGAGCTGCACCGAGGAGGAAAGCCAGTTCCGTCGGCTGTACGGCAACCCTCGCGGTCGTATCGAGATCGTGTCGCCCGGAGTCGAGCACGCGTTCTTCGCGCCAGGTGAGCGGCGTGGTGCGCGCCAAGCGCTCGACCTTCCCGCACTTGCTCCGGTGTTGTTGTTCGTGGGCCGCATCCAACCGCTGAAGGGCGCCGACGTAGCCGTTCGGGCGCTGGCCGAGCTCAACCGTCGCGATGCGCTGCTGCTCATCGTGGGTGGCGCCAGCGGCGAAGACGGCGACGTCGAGGTCCACAAGCTGCAGTTGCTCATCGACGAGCTCGGCCTCGAACACCAGGTGCGCATGGTGGCACCCCAGCCGCATCACATCCTGAGTACCTACTATCGCGCCGCTGATGTTGTGGTGGTACCCAGCCGTAGCGAGAGCTTTGGACTGGTGGCGCTCGAGGCGTCGGCCTGCGGTATCCCCGTTGTGGCCAGTGCCGTCGGTGGGTTGCTCACACTCGTCGATCACGGCGAGACCGGATATCTGGTCACCGATCGCGATCCTGGGTTGTTCGCTCACTACATCTGCGAAATCCTCGATCATCCGGCTCATGCAGCGGCGCTCGGTCGGCGTGGCGCCGAGCGCGCGAAGCACTACACGTGGGGCTTCGCGGCAGCTCGCCTGCGTCGGGTGTACGCCGACCTGTCGTTGCGCGAACTGGTGGTGTGCGCATGACCGATCTGTTCCCCCACTCGGCGGTGGTCGAGTTCGAGCGACAGATCGATGCATGGCTGGCCGGGTTCGCCGCCTCCAATCCGACGATCGAGGCAGTCGACCGCGGCGAGGGCAGCGAGTCGCGTTGGTACGTGCGCATGCGTGGTGACGAGAAGGAGTACACCACGGTGTGGCTCACACTCGGCCAGCGCACGCTGAAGTACGAGACGTACGTCATGCCGGCGCCGCTCGAGAACGTGGCTGCCGTGTACGAGATGGCGTTACGCCGCAACGAGCGGCTGGTCGGCGCTCACTTCGCGATCGGTATCGAAGATGCGTTGTTCCTACGCGGCGAGCTGGTTCTCTCTTCGCTGTGCGAAGCCGAGCTCGATCGCATCATCGGGTCGCTCTACGCCTACGTCGAACAGTTCTTCCCATCGCTGATCAGACTCGGCTACGCAAGTCGTTTCACCGAGACCTGAGCTCGCCGGGCGGCCTTTGCCGTTCCGCGTTTCGCGCTGTCGCCTCTGTGACTGACCGGGTGGGCAGCAGCGTCGGGGAAGTCGCAGTGCCGCCCACCCGGCCCAATCGGCTCGTGGTCCGACTGGTCAACAGCCATTAGCGTGCGCCCATGATGTCGTACCGATTGGCCGTCGTGGGTGGCGGCAACATGGGCGCCGCGTTGGTGGGCGGACTGCTCGACGCAGGCTGGGCAGAGCCGAGCGAACTCGCCGTTGTCGAGCTCGTCGACGACCGCCGACGAGTGTTGCACGAGATGTTCCCTGGCGTTGCCATCACCGACTCGATACCGGCGTGCGATGCGGCGCTCATTGCCGTGAAACCGAACGACGTCGCGGCGGCCGCAGCGGCAGCGGCGCGAGTGGGCGCTCACCGAATCCTCTCCATCGCTGCGGGCGTCTCGGTGCACACACTCGAGCAGGCGTGCGGGGCCGACGTAGCGGTGGTGCGGGCGATGCCCAACACGCCTGCGTTGGTGGGTCAGGCCGCGTCTGCCATCTGCGGCGGAACCGCGTCGGGCGAGGATGACCTCGATTGGGCCGAGAGCATCCTCGGTGCCGTCGGCACCGTAGTGCGCGTTCCCGAGTCGCAGCTCGACGCGGTCACCGGTCTTGCCGGCAGTGGCCCCGCATACCTGTTCATGGTGGCCGAAGCGCTCATCGAGGGTGGGCTACAAGTTGGTCTCGAGCGCGACGTTGCCGAGGCGTTGGTCACCCAACTCTTCATCGGATCGGCGGCGTTACTCGCCGACCGTGGCGACCCCGCCCAACTACGCGTCATGGTCACCTCACCAGGAGGAACCACGGCCGCCGGGCTGGGCGTGCTCGACGCCCGCGAGGTGCGCGATGCGCTGATCGAGGCCGTTGCTGCGGCAACAGCACGAAGCCGTGAACTCGGCCGGACTGGCTGACCTGCTGTAACGCACATCGTGGCGAGAAATGTGGTGTGACTCTTTTCTCATCGCCAGATGTGTGCCTATCCTGGGGATCGGTCGCAAGACCGCCGAGTGATTTTCACACGGATGTCGCGCCCCGCAAGGGCTGCGCCGAAGAGGGCCGGTGCCATCGGGGGGTTGGCATCGGCCCTCGTCGCGCCCGACCTGCGACCGGACTTCGCCAGTTTTGGCGAGCCTGCGCCATAACGTGTGCCGATGGGCCGCCGCTACGACACGGTCAGCTTCCTCAGCGATTTCGGACTCGTCGACGAGTCGGTCGGCGTGGTGAAGGCTGTCATGCGCGACATGGCGCCCCACGCGCTGGTGATCGATCTCGGCCACCAGGTGCAGGCCTACGACGTACGTGGCGGCAGTCTCATGCTGGCCCGGTGCGTGTCGTACCTTCCGAGCGGCGTGGTGATGGCCGTCGTCGACCCTGGTGTGGGCGCTGCTCGTCGCGCCGTGGCCATCGAGGTCGCCGATGGCGATGGTGTGATGATTGGCCCCGACAACGGCTTGCTTGCGCCTGCGGTAGCGATGGCCGGTGGAGCCGGTCGGGCGGTGCTGCTCGACAACCCCGAGTTCCACCTGCTGTCGCCCGGAGGAATGTTCGCGGCCCGCGACATCTTCGCCCCCGTTGCAGCGCATCTCTGTAACGGTGTCGACCTGCACGATCTGGGCGCGCGAATCGATCCGGATGAGTTGTTGCCTGGTGTCGTCCCGCTGCCTCGCGACGACGACGGTTCGGTGTACGGCGAAGTGCTCTGGATCGACCACTACGGCAACTGCCAGCTCAACATGGGTCCCGACGATGTGGCCGGATGGGACACGCTGGTGCAGGTGACGGCCGGCGACACGGTTCGGGTGGCCACTCTCATCGGCGCGGCAGCCGGTCTCGATGCCGTCGGGCCTGGTGCCGTGGCATTGGTGGTCGATGCGTATGGCATGCTCACGCTCTGTCTCGACCACCGGTCGGCGTCGAGCGAGCTCGCACTCGCGCCGGGCGACCAGGTGTCGATCGCTCCGCTTGCGCCCGAACATGCCTCGACCGTCGCACCGCTCGTGGTCACCCCTGTGACGTTGCGGCCGAGCCGGTAGCGTGCCCTCATGCGGCCTGCCACCACGCTCACGCTCGGTCTGTTGCTCGGTGCCATCCTGGTCTCGGGTCTCATCGCACTCCTACGGTTCTGACACGAGCAGCCGCCGGGCACCGCATGGTTCGCGGCGGCCGGTGACCGATGGGTAACATCTAGCGAGGGGGCCAGTTCGTGAATCTTGCTCAAATCATCGAAGCGCACGACCCCGAGTCGGTTGCGCTCATCAGCAGTGGTCGCAGCACCACCTATGGGGCGCTCCGCGATCAGGTTGCGCACCTTCGTGGTGGCCTCGCCAGCCTTGGCGTCAGCCAGGGCGACCGCGTCGTGTTGCTGTGCGGCAACACTCCGGCGTTCGCGCTTACGTACCTCGCTGCGTTGGGTCTCGGCGCCGTCACGGTGCCCCTCAACCCGCTCAGCCCTGGTCCCGAGCTCGAACGCGAAATCGCAGTGGTACAAGCCAAGGTCGTCGTGATCGACCCCATCGCCGACGCGGCATGGGCGGCCATCGATCGCGCTGCGCTGCCCAGCGTCGAGCACGTGGTCACCACCGAGCCCGGTCCACTGCACACCCACCACAGCCTCGCCGACTTGCTCGACGCCGAGCCCGTTGCGGTCATCGACGTACAGCCCGACACGCTTGCGGTGCTCATGTTCACCAGCGGTACTGCCGGTTCTCCGCGTGCCGCGATGCTCAGCCACAACAACCTGTTCGCCAACATCACGCAAGGCCGTGGCGCTGGCGGGCAGATCACGTCCACCGATGTTGTGTACGGGGTGCTGCCGATGTTCCACATCTTCGGTCTCAACGTGGTGCTCGGGCTCAGTCTGGCGCGCGGCGCAACGGTGGTGCTGGTGCAGCGGTTCGATCCGTCTACCGCGCTCGACACCATCCGCGACCGCAAGGTCACGGTCATTCCCGGTGCACCGCCGATGTGGGTCGCTTTCAGTCACTTCGACGACGCACCGGCCGACAGTTTTGCAACCGTCCGCCTGGGTCTCACCGGCGCGGCGAAGATGCCAGAGGAGGCCATGCGGCGGTTCACCGATCGTTTCGGGCTCGAGCTCGCCGAGGGCTACGGCCTCACCGAGGCGGCACCGGTGGTCACCAGTTCGGCCGGGCTACCGATCAAGGTCGGGTCGGTCGGCAAGGTGCTCGACGGCATTCAGGTGCGATTGGTCGACGAGGCAGGCGACGACGTGTTGCGTGGCGACGCCGGCGAGATCTGGGTGAAGGGCGACAACGTGTTCTTGGGGTACTGGAACGAGCAAGAGGCCACCGACCGGGTGCTCACCGCCGACCGATGGTTACGCACCGGCGACATCGGCATGACCGACGACGACGGCTACTTGTACCTCGTCGATCGGTCCAAAGACCTCATCATCGTGAGTGGTTTCAACGTGTACCCGGCCGAAGTAGAAGAGGTGCTCACCGAGCACCCTGCGGTCGCCGAAGTGGGCGTCGTGGGCGTGCCGCATCCGCACACCGGCGAGGCAGTGAAGGCGTTCGTGGTGCTCAAAGCCGGCGAGGACGTGCACGAGGAAACACTCATCTCGTGGTGCCTCGACCATCTCGCTCGCTACAAGTGTCCGGTCAAGATTCTGTTCGTTGATGAGTTGCCCCGCAATGTCAGCGGCAAGCTCCTGCGCCGCTCGTTGATCTGAGGCTGACCGGCCATGGCGGCTTCCGGTAGTTATCGAAGCGCGCTTGCCCACCGCGGGCTGCGACGAGTGATTGCGGCGTACGCGTTGGGTTCGGCATCGGTCGGCATTCTGGGGGTGGTCGTCGCCGTCGACATCTTCAGTCGTACCGACTCCAGCTTTTGGGCATCTGTCGCCGTCTCGATGCGGGTGCTCCCCTTCGTGCTGTTCTCGAGTTTCTCCGGCGTTCTGGGCGATCGATTCAACCCGTACCGCGTGCTGCGTGCTGCCATCGCCGGGCCGATGGTCGCCAGCCTGCTGGTTGCATTCTGGGCCGGTAGCGGGCCCTTGGTCGGCATCACGATCGTGGGGTTCGCCGGCCACGTGGCGTGGACAGCGGCGTACTCCACCACCGCAACCCTGGTGCCGCGGGTGGTCGAGAGCCAAGATCTCGCGCCGGCCGTCAGCCTGCTCACGTCGGTGGAGTCACTTGCGTTCGTCGTCGGACCTGGGCTCGGCGGCGCCGTGCTCACACTTGCCGGGCCGCGCGAGGCAGCGGTCGTGGGCGCGCTGCTCGGCGCAGTCGCTTGCCTCATCACCGTTCACGCGTCGCGCGATGCGTCCGCTCCCGCAGGCCATGGGCCACCTGCTCGCGTAGGTTTCTGGACGGCGTACACGGTCGGTGTTCGCGCCGTCGTGTCCTCCAATGCCATTCTGGTGCCGCTGCTCTTCTTGCTCATCGCCGAGGTGGTGTATGGGGCCTGCCAGGTGCTGTTGTTGCTCGCGGCGTCGCAACTGCTCGGCATGAGCCAGGGTGGTTTCGGCGGGCTCAGCGCGGCCTTGGGCGTCGGTGCGTTCCTCGGGCTGTTCGTCGTGAATCGCATCGCGCGTTCGTCGCAGCTCGTGCTGGCGATTGCGGTATCGGTGTTCGCCTGTGGCGTGCCGATGGCGCTCGTCGCCGTGCTCAGTTCGCCCGTTGCGGTCGTTCCACTCTTGGCGATCTCAGGCGCCGGCCTGCTCACCACCGAGGTGTTGGTTCTCACCACGTTGCAACGCAACGTGCCGCGCGACCGAGTGGCCCGTGCGTTCGGTGTGCTCGATGCGCTGTTGGTCGGCGGGGTGTTCATCGGGTCGCTCCTCGCCGCTCCGCTCAGCGAGGTGCTCGGCCTAAAGCTCGCACTCCTCGTGGTGGGTGCTGCCTTGCCCGCTCTGGCCCTGCTGGCCCTGCCGGCGTTGCGTTCTCAGGGTGCGGTCGCATCGGTCGACGTGTCTGCGCTGCACCACGAGATCGCTCTGCTTGCGGGGCTGCCCGTGCTGCGGGTCGCCAGCCGGGTGTCGGTCGAGGTCATCGCCGCAGGGGCGACACACGAAGTGGTATCGGCCGGTACCGTGGTGATCGAGCAGGGTGCTGTTCCGGACGACTTCTTCGCAATCGTGTCGGGCACGTTCGCCGTGCTGATCGACGACGGTGCAGGAATGTCAGCGGTGGGCCGCACGCTGGGCGCTGGCGACGGCTTTGGTGAGCTCGGCCTGTTGCACGAGGTGCCCAGAATGGCCACGGTGATTGCGTCCACCGACGGCGAGTTGTTGCGGGTACCAGGCGAGTCGTTGATCACCGCTGTCGGTCCTGGCCGAGTGAGCGGCGGCGGCAGCCTGGTGGCGTCAGTCCGCGACCTGTGGGCCGCCGGCTGACCGACTGGGCGTCGCGGCGACCAAGAAACCGATGAAGAGCACCACGATGCCAACCAGCAGGGTGATGGCGAAGGCGCGATCTTTGCCGACGCGGCCGGCGAGGGTGCCGCTGGCCGAGAGCACTACGGTGCCGATCGCGATCAGCACGTTCCCCACTGCGAGTCGGCCAGGTGCGATGGCGGTTCGCGGGTGGCGGCCGAACGCGGGCGGGCGGTGTCGAATGGCACGTACGGCACTCCACAGTGCTCCGGCCACGATGACCAGCGCGGCTACTCCACTTCCGACGGCCGCAAGCACGCGAGGTGCAACGCCGAACACGTCTTTGCCCGTTGGCAGCTCGGAACCGAAAATCTCGGTGCGCGTGGGCGCGAACAGCACCACCCCGGTGGCGAGCCCGCTGAGCCAGGTGAGCCACCAGCGCACCCGATGGCCGATGCTCGTGCCGGCCAAGAGGTAGACGGTTCCCAATGCCAGCCACGGCACGTTGAGCACCGCGCCGGCCAAGTAGAAGACCCTGAAGGCTCCCAACGTCCATCCGCTCGACTCGGCCCACCACAACGCCCCCGACCCAACACCGAACAAGGCAAGCGAGATCGCCCAGGCGAGGTCGTGCGGTCGGTGCTTGCGCAGCCAACGGTCGAAGGTGCTGAGTGCGAAGCCGGTGGCCACCAGTGTGGCTGCGGCAGCGAGCGCGGCGTTCAAGGTGTCGATGGTAGCGACGTGACGAACGACCCGGCTCAGTCATCCCGCAGGCTTTGTGAACACGTGCACATGTGCCTAACGTGGGTTGCGTCATGGCCTCGCAATCACCCCGTCGACGCATCCCCGACGCCACCGTCGCGCGCTTGCCCGTGTATTTGCGGCTGCTCTGCGAGCAGGAGCAAGAAGGTATCGACAGCATCTCGTCCGAGCGCATGGCCGAGTTGGCCGGCGTCAACGCTGCAAAAGTACGTAAAGACCTCAGTTACCTCGGCAGCTACGGCACGCGTGGGGTGGG
>JAYTNH010000335.1:0-5544 GCA_043748395.1 Ilumatobacteraceae bacterium
CGCGCTTGCGGCGGCGGCTCACGCGGAAGTGGTGCGCCCACCACGCGAGCAGAATGAGGAGTGCGGCACCGGTGATGAGGTTGCCAAGACCGGTGAGTGCGTTGACGCTGGCGGTGAGCGGGATGGGCTGGGTGACGTAGGTGTCGCCGAGGGGCGTGAAGATCTCGAGCGACACCGGGAAGCGACCGTTCGACCTGGCCTCGACCGGCACCTCGACCTCGGTGAAGCTGTCGGGCGCAAGCACCGCGAGTTGGTCACCCAGGGGGAACACGAGCTTGGTGGACGCCAAGCGCAGCCGCACCGTGACCGGTGTTGGGCCGGTGTTGCGGATTCGTAGCCGGATCATGCTCGATCGGCCGGTGAGCACGAACGAGAACGGTGGTGGCGGAACGACACTGGCGCGGATGGCGGCCTGCTCGTTGCGAACCGTCACCGCCAGGTCGGCAACTTGTTGGTCGGTGAGCGCGCTCGATGGCATGCGCGCGATGGTGTGCTCCCATTGGGCGACCTCCGGGCTATCGGCGTCGAGCATGCTCGCGGCACTGGCGCTTTCGAGCCATAACGCATTGGCCGTACTGATCCGTTGGCGGATATCGGGACCCACCGCTGCGGGCAGCGCGACGCGAACCACGCCACCGTCGAGCAGCAACGTATCGGTACGTGACCCGAGGTCGTCGACGGTGATCGCGCGCAGACCAGGCGTGGTTGCGATGAGCTGCGTCATGGCAGCCAGCGTCGCCGGGTCGGGCAACTCAAGGGTGGGCGTGGCGAGCAGGATGCTGTGTCGACTCGGGTCGGCACCGGCCTCGTCGATCTGGGTGCGCGCGGCCAACAAGTCGGCAACGGCGATGATCGCGTTGCGCACGGGGTCGCTCGATGACCGAGCGAGCAGCTGCGCCAGCGTTCGGTCTGGCAGTGCGGCATTGAGCACGGCCCCGCCGTCGAGTTCGACCTCGATCAACTGCGTGGTGTCGGTGAAGCCGCCAATACCGCCTTCGAGCGTGTCGTAGAAGCTGGTGGGAAGCACGAGCAGGCGTGAACCCAAGGCCCGCAGCAGCGCGCCGCCCGCCTGGCTGATCGGCTGGTCGACAAACGAGACCGTGCGGATGGTCCGCAGCCCCGCCTCGGCGGCCAGCAGATCTTCGCCGTCGCGGAACCACTGGGTGTAGAGCTCCTCCTGATCGGCCCCGGCAGCAGCCGAAGGATCGAGCGGCAGAACCGGTCCCGACAACACCTCGGCGGTCGACAGGAGCGCCAACAGTTGGTCGGCGAGTTCAGGGTTGCTGCGACGCACCGCCGAGATCATCGAGGGCGGTACGTTCACCGTGACGGGAATGGCGCTCGCAGTGAGCACCTGCACCAGTGTTGCCAGTTCGTCGAGCCCCGGCGCACCGACAGTGGTGAAGCCGTCGGCGTCGAGGCCCACATCGACCGTGGTGCCGACGGCGAGCGCAACATTGAGCTCGCCGGGTGCTGGGTCGCCGGATGCGGGGAGACGATTGACGAACGTGACGACCTCAGCGACGACCTCGCCAGCGGAGCGGATGTCGATGACCACGGGGTAGAGCCCAGAGCGAGACAACTGGAGTGCGCCGACAGAGCGCCGGGTGGTCTCGGTGGGCACCGCGATGCTGAGTTGCTGTGCCGCGGGTTGACCCGCGCCGGCCAATGGAATGTCGACAGCATCGACCGACCGCGAAAGCTCGCCGGCGAGCGCTGCTTCCAACGCGGCCCGGCCGTCGAGTTGGTCGTATGCCGTCACGATGATCTCGGCGTCGACCAACGTGCTGAGCGACAACGACGGGGGAGCCTGTACAACGATGTTGAACACGGTGTCGGGGGCGAGGTTGAAGCCGTTGGTCTGGCTGACGATGGTGAGTGTGGCCGGTGTCGCTACTGCTGCGCGCGGGGTGGCCCCAACGCTGAGTGGATAGCCCGCGATGAGCAACACCGCGACGGCGAGTGTTCGGATGCGTTTCATGGCAGGTCTCGTTCGAACACCGCAAGGTGCTCGGCGAGGTCGGTGAAGCCGAGTTGGTGATACAACGCCTGTGCGGCCGTGTTGTGTTCGTGCGTGTTCACGAGCACGCGGTCGACATGCCAGCGGGCCAACCAGCGCATGGCATCGATCACCAATGCTCGGCCGCGGCCACTGCGCTGGTGTTCGGGTGCCACGGCGAGGCGTTGCAGGAAACCATGGCGGCCGTCGCGGCCAGCGATCATGTAGGCGGCGGGCGACAGCCGTTCGCCGGCGACCCGAGCGCGGTGGTGCGGCGTGGCCGCGCACACATCGACGATCGACGCGGTGTCGAGCCCCCACGGAGTACCGAACGCAGCCTGATCGATGTCGCTGACCGCACGATGCTGAGCCGCAAGCAAGCGGTGTGTGGGAGGGGTGGCGCGACGCATGTTGCGCTCGCCGACCCGTGCCGGGTCGGTGTGTTCGAGCAGCACGAGTCGCTGCACGCAGTGGAAGCCGAGTTGGTCGACGAGTTCAGCGGTGTTGGTCGCAAGCGCGCCGGTGCGAACGGATGTGTAACCGAGCGCAGCGATGTCGGCGAGCCACTGTTGGATCTGGGCGCGGTCGGGAGGTGCGGCCTTGGCATAGAACACCAGATGAGCGACGTCGTGCTCGAATGGCCAGGGGCGCACGCGACACGCAGCACCGGCTCCACGCAGGATGTGGGGCGATCGAGTTCGAACCGCAGGCGTCACTGTGCATGACGGTAGCGTCGGCACCGTGACGGTGCTGTTCGCGACCCATCCGGCGTACCTCGATCACCTCGCCGGGCCGCGCCACCCCGAGCGCCCCGAGCGCCTCGAGGCGGTGCTGGCCGGAGCGCGCATGGGTGAGTTGCTCGATGCGCTGGTACCTCTTGAGCCGCTTTCGGCAACCCGTGCCGATCTCGAGCGCGTGCACCCAGCCTGGTATCTCGATCGCATCGAAGGCTTGTCGCTCAAGGGAGGGGGCCGCATTGACGCCGACACCTACGCGAGCGCTGGTTCGTATCTTGC
The DNA here is from genome assembly GCA_043748395.1 of Ilumatobacteraceae bacterium. Taxonomy (GTDB): domain Bacteria; phylum Actinomycetota; class Acidimicrobiia; order Acidimicrobiales; family Ilumatobacteraceae; genus JAYTNH01. The sequence continues at coordinate 3,016 of JAYTNH010000335.1, forward strand.
GGCCACGTTGGCGGCCGGTGCGGGTCTCACGGCAGTGGCTGCACTGCGGCGCGGCGAGGCCGACGCTGCGTTCTGTGCGGTGCGGCCGCCGGGGCATCACGCGTCGTCAACCGAGTCGATGGGCTTCTGCATCATCTCCAACGTGGCCGTGGTCGCTGCGTCGCTGGCCGATCAGGGCGAGCGCGTGCTGATCTTCGACTACGACGCCCATCACGGCAACGGAACGCAGGATGTGTTCTACAACGATCCGCGCGTGTTGTTCGTCAGCCTTCACCAATGGCCGCTCTATCCGGGCACCGGCCGTTCCGATGAGGTCGGTGCCGGCGAGGGCGAGGGTTACACGCTCAATGTTCCACTGCCCCCCGGGTGCACCGGCGACGTGTACCTGCACGCGTTCGACGACGTGGTCGCCCCCATCGTCGACCAGTTCGCGCCCACGTGGGTCATCATCTCGGCCGGTTTCGACGCCCACCGCAACGACCCCATCACCGATCTCGCCCTGTCGGCCGGCGACTATGCACCGCTCACTCGACGCGCGCTCGAGTTGGTGCCACCGGGTCATCGCCTGGTCATGCTCGAGGGTGGGTACGACCTCGACGCGCTCACCATGTGTTCGGCAACGGTGCTGCGGGTGCTGGTCGGCGAGCCGCATGGGCACGTGCTCGAGCATGCCACCAGCGGCGGTCCTGGCCACGATGCCGTGCGGCACGTGCGCGAACTGTGGCATCAGGCAGGTCGGTTGTGATCCCCGACCGCTTCCAGCCCGTCATCGACGAGGTGGCGCCGCTTACGGCTCGGTTCGCCGCGGCCGGCTACCGCCTGTACCTCGTCGGAGGGTCGGTGCGCGACCTGCTCATCGGCGAAATCACCCACGACATCGACGTCGACTTCACTACCGACGCGCGACCATCGCAGATCAAAGAGCTCCTCAACGGCTGGGCCGATTCGCTGTGGACGCAGGGCGAACGCTTCGGCACCATCGGCGCGATCAAGCTCGGCCCTCATGGCAATCGCACCTACGAGATCACCACGCATCGCGCCGAGGCGTACGTCGACGACTCGCGCAAGCCCGACGTCGAGTTCAGCGACAACGTCGAAGAAGACTTGTCGCGACGCGACTTCACGATCAACGCCATGGCACTCGAACTCACCGCCGCGTCACCCACGTTGGTCGATCCCTACGGCGGCACGGTCGATCTGGCCACGCGCACCTTGCGAACACCGCTGTCGCCCGAGGTGAGCTTCAGCGACGACCCGTTACGCATGTTGCGCGCAGCTCGTTTCATTGCTCGTCTCGAGCTCACACCCGTACCCGAACTCGTCGAGGCCGTGCGCGCCATGCACGAACGCCTCGCCATCGTGTCGGCTGAGCGCATCCGCGACGAACTCGACAAGCTCATCTGTATACCGAAGCCATCCGCCGGCCTGTGGTTCGCCATTGAGACAGGTCTCGCCGATCACTTCTTGCCCGAATTGCCGGGCATGCGCCTCGAGCAAGATCCCATCCACCGCCACAAAGATGTGCTCACGCACACCTTGGCGGTCGTCGAGAACGTGCAGCCTCCCGCCAACCCGGCCGACTACGACTTCCGGCGCACGCGGCTGGCCGCGTTGTTCCACGACGTCGGCAAGCCCCGAACCCGCGGGTACCAGCAGGGCAAGGGTGTCACGTTCCATCACCACGATGTGGTGGGTGCGAAGATGACCCGCAAGCGGCTCGAGGCGCTGCGATACAGCTCAGCCGACATCGATGCGATCACGGAGTTGGTGTTCTTGCACTTGCGGTTCCACACCTACGCGATGGGGTGGACCGACTCAGCGGTACGGCGCTACGTACGTGACGCCGGACCCTTGTTGGCCGAGCTCAACGTGCTCACCCGTTGTGATTGCACTACCCGCAACGAACGCAAGGCTGCGATCTTGTCGAAGCGCATGGACGACCTCGAGGAACGCATCGCCGATCTGGCCGAGCGCGAGGAGATCAAGGCGATCCGCCCCGAACTCGACGGCAACGAGGTGATGACGCTGCTCGATGTTGCACCAGGACGGATGGTCGGCCAGGCCCTCAACTTCTTGCTCGAGATCCGCCTCGACGAGGGCATGATCGGCGCCGAGGCGGCAACCCAACGTCTGCTCGCCTGGTGGGCCGAGCAGAACCGCTGAACTGGTGACACGGGCTGGCTAGACACGGGCTGGCTAGACACCCTGCTTGCGGGCGCGAACGACGAGCACCTTGGGGGTGAGCGGATCGCGGGCGCGGGTGTCGTTCAGTTCGTGCAGCGAATCGAGGTGAAAGTTGCTGCGTTCGAACGACATGTACAGATCGCTCAACGACACGTTGTTCGAGCCGTACGGACGCTGCACCGCAGGGTCGTTACCGTCGAACATTGCTGCCACCGGATGGGTGATCGCGACCACGAACGCGGTGCCAGGCTTGAGCACGCGGTGCACCTGACGGAGCAAGCGGGGCAGGTCGTCCACTTCGTGCAAACTGTGCGCCGCCACCACCAGGTCGACGGAGGCGCTGGG
>JAYTNH010000336.1:0-4376 GCA_043748395.1 Ilumatobacteraceae bacterium
CGCTCGGGCCTCTCGGGCCGCTCGGGTCGCGTAGGGTGCTGGCGTGGCTCAAGTACGGCTCGCGCATGTGACCAAGACGTTCGGTGAGGGCGGCGAGGCGGTGAATGCCGTCGACGACGTCAGCCTTGATGTCGACCACCACGACTTCATGATCCTGCTGGGTCCATCGGGCTGCGGCAAGAGCACCCTGCTGCGCATGGTGGCCGGCCTCGAAGATCCGACAGCGGGCGACATCTTCATCGGTGACCAACGGGTGAACGACGTCGAACCCAAGGCTCGCGATGTGGCAATGGTGTTCCAGAGCTACGCGCTGTATCCACACAAGACAGTGCGGGCCAACATCGAGTTCCCGCTCAAGGTGCGCGGTGTGCCCAAGTCTACGCGTGGGCTGCAGGCCGAGGAGGCTGCCGAGTCATTGGGCCTTGCCGACTACCTGAAGCGCAAGCCCGGCCAGCTCAGCGGTGGTCAGCGGCAACGTGTTGCGCTGGCGCGAGCCATCGTCCGCGATCCCGCAGTGTTCGCCATGGACGAGCCGCTGAGCAATCTCGACGCCAAGCTCCGCGGCGAGACGCGCGCCGAACTCGTCGATCTGCACCGCCGACTCGACGCGACCATTCTGTATGTCACCCACGATCAGGTCGAGGCGATGACCATGGGCACGCGCGTGGCAGTGATGAATCACGGCAAGATCCTGCAGGTGGGCACCCCGCAAGAGGTGTACGACCGGCCGGCAACGGTGTTCGTGGCGCAGTTCATCGGAACGCCGCCCATGAACATCATGCCGCCCGGCATGCTCGAGCCCGGCGACCGAGTGGTGGGGGTCCGCCCCGAGCACATGCGACTCAGCGCCGACGGTGCGCTCGCCGCTCAGGTTCGTCTGGTCGAGCACCTCGGCCACGAGGTGCTGGTGGTCTGCGAGGTCGGCGACACCCGTGTGGTGGTGCGCCAGACCGCGTCCGATCCCGCTCCCGAGGTAGGGGCACAGGTGCAGGTGCATGCCGACCCCGTGTTGCGGCACCGGTTCGATGCCGTCAGTGGTGAACGGGTCGCGGCCGAGAGCGTGTCATGAGTCGACGATCGCGGCGTGACATTCCGGTGGCGCTGGCGATGCTTGCGCCGTCGTTCTTCCTGCTCGCCGTGTTCGTGTTTTACCCGCTCGGGCGGGCGGTGTGGCTCGGCCATCTGCGCTGCGATTCGCAGGGCAAGCGATGCCGTGACGCAGGTTGGTCGCAGTACGCCGATGTGTTCCAGAGTCGTGAGTTCCAGAACGCGCTGGGCAACACGCTCCGGTTGGCAATCCTCACGGTTCCTGCCGGCCTCATCCTCGGCATCGGGCTGGCCGTGCTCGCCGACAAGCACCTGCGTGGCATCGCAGTGTTTCGAACCATCTTTTCGTCAACCGTTGCCACCAGCGTCGCCGTCGCGTCGCTGGTGTGGTTCGTGCTGCTGCAACCACAGGTGGGCGTGTTGCCCGACCTGCTCAGCGACTGGTTTCCGGTGCTCAAGCAACCCGGTCTGCTCAACGACCCCAACACCGCCCTGCCGGCGGTTGCCATCAGCAGTATCTGGGCCGGGCTCGGGTTCACGTTCATCGTCATCACGGCCGCCCTGCAGAGCATTCCGCGCGAGCTGTACGAGAGCGCCTACGTCGACGGTGCCGGCAGCTTCAGGCGGTTCACCAACGTGACCCTGCCCATGTTGTCGCCCACCATCTTGTTCGTCACGGTGGTGATGACCACTCGGGCCTTCCAAGCGTATGGCGAGATCGACCTGCTCACCCAAGGCGGGCCCAACCCGTCGCGGCCCACCGAGACCATTCCGTACCTCATCTATGGCAGTACGTCGTTCATCCGCGGCGACATCGGCCTCAAGTCGGCGGCAGCGGTGCTGCTGTTCCTGATCCTGCTCGTGCTCGCGTTCGCACAGTTCCGTGCCCTCGAAAAGCGGGTGCACTATGGCAATTGACACCGTCAGCGGGGTGCGCAAGTTCTTCCGCTACGTGCTGCTGTCTGTACTCGCATTCGTGGTGATCGCGCCCATCTACGCGGTGCTCATGCAGGCGCTCAAGTCGGGTCCCGATGCGATCAACCATCCGAGTTCGCTCATTCCCAAGGACCTCACGCTGTCGACGTTGCGCAAGGCCTGGGATGCAGGCGATCTCGGCCGCCTGCTCGTGAACAGCATGGTCATGTCGGTGGCGGTCACCGTGGGCGTTGTCATCACGTCGCTGCTGGCCGCGTTCGCGTTCGCGTTCCTCCAGTTTCCCGGCAAGCGTGCCATCTTCCTCGTGTTCTTGTCGACGATGCTGGTGCCGGCCGAGGTCACCGTGGTGATCAACCAACGCACCATCGACGCGTTGGGCTGGAAGAACAGCTTCGAGGGGCTCATCGTGCCCTTGCTTGCCACGGCGCTCGGTACGTTCCTGGTGCGGCAGGTGTTTTTGAGCATCCCGCGCGAAATGCAAGAGGCCGCATCGCTCGACGGCGTCGGTCATCTGCGGTTCTTGTGGGAGGTGGCCGCGCCGCTCAGCCGACCTACGCTGGGAGCGCTGGCACTGCTCACCTTCCTGGGTACGTGGAACCAGTACCTGTGGCCCCAAGCCATCATCGATGATCGTGAACATCGCACTATCCAGATCGGACTCAACGCCTTGTCTTCTTCTGATTTGAACAACCTCAATCTCATCACGGCTGGCACAGTCATCGCAGCGCTGCCCATCTTCGCGATGCTCGTGCTGTTCCAGCGCCAACTCGTTCGAGGCCTCACGGCCGGGGCGGTGAAGGGCTGATGCGTCGCCGTCTGGCACTTCCCGCGTTCATCGCTGTGGCCGCACTCACGGCAGCCGCATGCAGCGGTGGTGGAGGCGACTCCATCATCGACGCCGGCGAAAAGCCGGTGGTCACCACCGTCGCGAGCCTCCCGCCCGGCGACACCACGCCAGGCCCCACCACCACCGCCTCACCGCTCGACTCGTTGCCCGAATGCCCCACAGCCGCGCTCGCCGATGCCACAGGGCCAGTCAACATCACCTTCTGGCATGGCATGAACAGCGACGTGCTCAATGGCGAGCTCACCCGCATCACCAACGCGTACAACGCCAGCCAGTCGAAGGTGAAGGTGAAGCTCGTCGACCAAGGCGGCTACGAGAGCGTGATCGAAAAGTATCTGCAGAGCGGTCAGAGCAATCGCCCCGACATGGCCCAGATGCCCGAATACATGGTGCAGTCAATCGTCGACACCGACAGTGCCGTACCGGCCGCCAACTGCATCGCATCGAGTGGCTACGACACGTCGCAGTTCTTGCCGACCGCGCTCAATGCCTACGCCACCGAGGGCGTGCAGTGGAGCATGCCCTTCAACATCAGCGACCCGGTGCTGTTCTACAACAAGAAGATGTTCGCGGCGGCTGGGCTCGACCCCGACGTAGCTCCGGCAACGCTCGACGAGGTTCGCGCCTTCAGCCAGAAGATCGTCGACGCAGGTGTTGCACCGTTCGGTCTCGCGCTCGAGTCGGGCTTCGACTCCGGCGGCGGATGGTTCCTCGAGCAGTGGTTCGCGCAGGCCGGCGAGTTCTATGCCGACAACGACAACGGCCGCAGCGCCCGCGCTACACAGGTGCTCTACGACAACGCCAGCGGCGTGTCGCTCCTCACCCAACTGCAGTCGATGATCAACGACGGTATTGCAGTGAACGTGGGCGACAACAGCGGCACCGGTTTCGACAACCTGCTCAAGTTGGCCGATTCCACTGCCCCAGCGGCCATGACCATCGCCACATCGGCTTCGTTGGGTTCGGTTATCGACATCCTCAAGGGCGGTCAGTTCCCCTCGATCAACAGTGACGACGTCGGCGTCGCACCACTTCCGGGGCCGCAAGGCGCCAAGGGTGCGTTGGTAGGTGGCGCATCGTTGTGGGTGGTCAACTCTGGCGATCCGGCCCGCATCGCGGCCACGTGGGACTACATCACCTACCTCGTGGCGGCAGAGCAGCAGAGCTCGTGGTCGGCGGTCACCGGCTACATCGCGGTTCGCAACGATGCGCGTGACCTCGATCCGCTCAAGTCGGTACTGGCTGCCGACCCCCGCTTCGCCGTGGCGCTCGATCAACTGCTGTCGCTGCCCAAGGCACCCACCTCGGTGGGTCCGGTGCTCGGCCCGTTGCGTGAGGTGCGGGTGGTCACCGCTCAAGGCATCGCCGCCATCTTCGCCGGAGCCGACGTGCAGACCACGCTCACTGCCACCAAGCAGCAAGCCGACGCCCTCATCGCCGACTACAACGCCCGCAACAGCTAATCCCCCGCCACCCGGTCCGCCACCCGGCCGCCACCCGGCCGCCCCTCGCCCGGCCCCGCCCGGCCGCCCGGCCGCCCGGCCGC
>JAYTNH010000337.1:0-8798 GCA_043748395.1 Ilumatobacteraceae bacterium
TGGCCGAGCATCGTCTTCGCCCCCGCAGACAACCCGATCGGCGTCTCGGGGGGATCAAGAAAGTGATCCTTCAACATTGCGATGTTGCCAGGGTTGTGCCGGATCTGATCGACGAACGGAGGCAGCCAGACGACGGCGGCGACCCCAAGTGCGATCAGCGCGGAACGGCCCTCACCATCGACGAACGCGTGGGTGCGACGCCACCTGAGGCCGACGGCGCCGAACGCGATCGCCACCATCGTGAGGCTGAGCGTGAGGTATGGAACATGGGTTTGCGCGCACAACGAAGCGAAGAACACCAACGGCACCAACATGAGGTGGTCGCCGTCGGCAACCGCCCACGCCGCCAGCAGCACCGCGACAAAGCTCACGAGCGGCAGATACGGGTTCCAGGGCTGCGTCAGCACGCTCGCCCCGAACCATGCAGATGACACCGAGACGAAGCAGGCAACACCCAACACCAGGCGCCGGCCCCCGCGTCGCGCCGCGATGGTGACGGCGGTCCAGGCGGCAGCGATGTTCACCGCGGCGGCACCCACCTCGAGTCCATACGAGGTGCTTGCGAACAGCCGGTAGAACGGAGCCAGCAGGTAGAAACTCAACGGCCCTGGGTGACTGCCCTGGTCGGGGAACGATCCGATACGGCCCGGAAGTCCGATGAGGGGCGAGTGGCGGCCTCCGACGTCACGCACTCGTAGCTCGGTCATCGCCAAGTCGAGCACTGGCGACCAATGCTTCGAGGCAAGCACGACGAGGGCGACGAGGTAGGGCGCTGCCAACAACGCACGGATCGACCACGTGAACCGGCGGTCGGTCATGCGCGCGAACGGGAACGGCGAAAGCGATCACGAATGCCCCAGCGCGTGACGAGCAACATCGACTCGGCGACGATGCGGCCCGACATCTTCGACGTACCGAGTTCGCGATCCTTGAACGTGATGGGCACTTCGACGATCGAGGCGCCGTTGGATGCGAGCTTGCGCAGCAACTCGGTGAGGAATGCGTAGCCCTCGGCATTGGTGCTGGCAGGGTTGACAGCCTGCAGCGCCGACGCCCGATATGCACGAAAGCCTGACGTGATGTCGCTCACGTGCAGACGGAGCGCAAAGCCGGTGTAGCGATTGCCCCACTTCGACAGCAGGCGGCGATGGATAGGCCAGTTCACGGTGCCGCCGCCCGACACGTAGCGCGAACCCACCACGACGTCGGCACCATCAGCGATGCACCGCAACATTGCTGGAATCACCCCAGGGTCGTGGGAGAAGTCGCTGTCCATCGACACGACCACGTCGTAACCTTCGTCGAACGCAACTGCGAAGCCACTGCGATAGGCAGCACCGAGTCCGAGCTTGCCCTCGCGATGCAGCACCTTGATGCTGCCAAGGTCTGCCGCCGCTTGCTCTGCTAGCGCACCAGTGCCGTCGGGGCTGTTGTCATCGACCACGAGCACAAACGCATCGGGTGCTGCCACACGGACTGAGCGCAGAAACGAACCGATGTTCTCGGCCTCGTTGTAGGTAGGCAGCACGATCACGCAACGCACGGATCGGCATCGTATCTGTTCACTACCGCTACGCTCTGGCTCGGTCATGCGCACGGTCAGGTCTCATCCCATTGTCGGTCCGTTTGCAGATCGTCTCCTCGCGTTGGACCTCCCGATGCTCCCCGCGAACCGCCGAACCGATGCGGTCGAGTTCGTGACACGTCGCGTCGACGGACTACCGAGCTTCACCCGTTTCGGGGTGCTCGTGATCGGTGCCGTGTACAGGGCCCTCCTGGCCATCCCTGGTGGGTGGCCAGTAGCCCGCCTCGTGGCATCGAAACCGTTACCACTGCTCAGTGAGTACCCGCGCCTCGTACGGTCGTTGGGCTACGCCTACGTGTGGGAGCAATGGCCCGCCACACTGCCCGACGGAACCCCGACATGATGCATCAGCCGGCTACCGCCAATCTCGATGCCGATGTGCTCGTCATCGGCTCGGGTGCAGGTGGTGCAACTACTGCGGCGATGCTTGCCGAGGCGGGTCTCGATGTACTCGTCGTCGAAGAAGGCGAGTGGGTCGAGCAAGGCTCGGTCGTGCCATTCTCGCTGGCCCAGATGGACCAGCAGTATCGGTCGGGCGGTGTCACTGTGGCACTTGGCCTGCCCTCGATCGCATACACCGAGGGCCGTTGTGTCGGCGGCGGCACCGAGATAAACAGCGGTCTGTACCGCCGCCCTCCCGCTGATGTCCTCGAACGTTGGGCCACCGACTACTCCATCGCCGACTTCGACCCGGACGAACTGTTCGCGATCGCCGACGAGGTCGAGCGTGACATCAGTGTGAGTCTCACGCCAGGCCCACCATCGGCAGCCAGCGACGTGCTTCGACGAGGCGCCGATGCGCTCGGCTGGCAGAACAGCGAGATCCCCCGGTGGATGGCCTACCCCCAGGGAATTGCCGCCGCCGGGCAACGTCAGAGCATGACCCGCACCTACCTGCCCCGAGCCGTTCGCGCCGGGGCTCGCATCGCTACGGGGTGTCGAGTCGATTCGCTCGATATGCGCGATGGCACTGCTCATCACGCCATCACCACGCTGGCCGACGGATCCAAAGGAACCATCAGGTTCCGGCACGTGTTCGTCTGTGGCGGTGCCATCCAGACGCCCGCCCTACTGCAGCGCTCGCACATCCGCGGACGCATCGGGCGCACCCTGGCCGTGCATCCCACCGTGAAGCTCGCGGCGCGGTTTGCCGACGAATTGAACACGCCCGACGACGTTCCGGTGCACCAGGTGAAAGAGTTCGCTCCCGATCTGTCGTTCGGCGGGTCGGCGAGCCACCCCGGCCTGGTGGCACTCGCCCTCAGCGACCACTGGGAACGCTTCTCTCGCGCCCTACCCGACTGGAAGCGCATCAGCGTGTATTACGCCGCAATCACCAGCGAGGGCAGGGGCATGGTGCGTGCCGTGCCGGGCCTGATCGACCCCATCGTTACGTACCGGCTCACGGGCCGCGACCGCGAGTTGTTGCGCAGCGGGCTTGCCCGGCTCGCACTGTTGATGCTCGAGGCCGGCGCCGACGAGGTGTACCCGGCCTTCCGTGGAGCACCCTTGGTTCGCCGTCCTCGCGACTTGGCCGAGCTGCAGTCGTCGTTCAAGGCCACCAAGGCCAGCGTCATGACCGTGCACCTGTGCTCCACCGTGCCCATGGGCGACGATGCGGCGTTGTGCGGAGCCGACTCGTTCGGTCGTGTACACGGATGCCACAACGTCTGGGTGAACGATGCATCGCTGCTACCGACGGCGCCCGGCGTCAACCCGCAAGCATCCGTGATGGCCATCGCCATCCGCAATGCCCGTCGATTCATCGCCTCTGGAGGCAACCGTGACTGACCATTGGAGCCCGCCCGAAACCACGGTGGTCACAGGTGCCGGCGGGTGGCTCGGGCGCGCCCTGGTGCATCGCCTACTGGAAGATCCTGAGCGCCCCAAGCTGAGGCTGCTCGCCCACACCACCGCCGAGGCAACGGCTCTGGCGGCGCTCGGCGGCAAGGTCGATGTCGTCATCGGCGATATTGCCAAGGCCGACACGTCGCAGCGACTGCTGCACGGCGTGGGCCGAAACTGCGATGTCATCCACACCGCCGGTGTCATCCACCCGGCACGAGTGAGCCAGTTCTACGAAGTCAACGCTGCGGGTGCCGCACACCTCGCAGAAGCCTCACTCGACCAAGGTGTGCGCCGCTTGGTGCATGTGTCATCGAACAGCCCATTCGGCACCAACCCACAGCCCTCCGACACGTTTCGGGCGACCGAGCCGTTCAACCCGTACCTTGGCTACGGCCGCTCGAAGATGCAGGGCGAACTCGCCGTCACCGAGTGCGGCCAGCGTGGGCTCGATGCCACCATCGTTCGACCGCCGTGGTTCTACGGCCCGTTTCAACCGCCGCGCCAGACCACGTTCTTCCGCATGGTACGCGCTGGTCGGTTCCCGGTTGTCGGTAATGGCGAGCAGCGACGCTCGATGGTGTACGTCGAGAACCTCGTCGACGGGGTGTTGCTCGCCGAGCTGACTCCGCAAGCTCGGGGTAAGGGCTACTGGATTGCCGATCGGCGCGCCTACACAGTCAACGAGATCGTCGAAACTGTCGGCCGTGCGCTGGTCGACGAAGGCTTCGATGTCAAGCCGCCCTCGACTCGGCTTCCCAACCTGGCCGGGCGCGTGGCCGAACTCGGCGATCGCATGCTGCAACGGATTGGCGTCTACCAACAACAACTGCATGTGCTGGGCGAGATGAACAAGACCATTGCCTGCGACATCAGCCAATCGACCACCGACCTGGGCTACGACCCGCAGATCGAGCTCTACGACGGCATGCGCCGCAGCATTCGGTGGTGCGTGGCCGAAGGGCTCGAGCTGTGACGCGCAGCCTGGTCACAGGAGGAAGCGGCTACTTCGGTTCGTTGCTCGTGCAACGCCTCGTTGCGGCCGGGCACCAGGTACGCGTGCTCGACATCAACGACGCCGACGATCGTCCGGACGACGTCGAGTTGGTGCGGGGCGACATCCGCAATGCCGACGTCGTCGCACGCGCCGTTCAGGACATCGACGTGGTGTTCAACAACGTCGCCCAAGTGCCACTCGCGAAAGACCCCGTTCTGCTCCGCACCGTGAACGTCGATGGCACGGCGCTATTGCTCGACGCGTGCCGCGCCGCCGGCGTTCGCAAGGTCGTGCACACGTCATCGAGTGCTGTGTTCGGTGTGCCCGCCAGCAACCCCGTGTTGGTGTCGACCGTGCCGTCGCCGGTCGAGGCGTACGGCCACGCCAAGCTGGCAGCCGAGTGGGCGTGCCTCGATGCAGTCGCCCACGGCCTCGATGTCACCATCGTTCGGCCACGAACCATTCTCGGTCATGGTCGGCTCGGCATCTTCGGAATCTTGTTCGACTGGGTGGCCGACAGCGCCGACATCTTCGTGCTCGGGGACGGCTCGAATCGCTACCAGTTCGTACACGCCGACGATCTGGCCGAGGTCTGCCTGCGCGCCGGCGACCAGGCGGGAGCGCACATCTACAACGCCGGCGCGGCCACGTTCGGCACCATGCGCGAATCGCTCGAATCGCTGTGTGCCCATGCCGGCACCGGATCACTCGTCCGTTCGCTCCCCGCCGGACCGGCATCACTGCTCATGCGCGCAGCCGCAGCCTTGCACCTTGCACCGTTCGCCCCGTATCACTGGCTGATGTACTCGAAGTCGCTGTGGTTCGACATTCAGCACGTCACCGACGGTCTCGGCTACACCCCTCGGTCGTCGAACGCCGACATGCTGGCCGACAGCTACGACTGGTTCTTGCTGCATCGCGCCCAGACAGCTGAGGCCGGGCGCTCACACCACCGCACCACCGCCAGGCAGGGCGCTCTCGGGTTGATGAAACGCGCTACCGCACTGCTCCCCCGCTGACCCGCTGACCAGACAGGTCGTTCCGCTCCCGGCCACCCGGTCGTCGCCGTTCACCTCACTTCGATTTCGGCGGCGCGTCGGCGTAATCCGCGCTGGCCATCGCGAGCACGTCTACGGCGGGGAGTTGTGGCTGCGAGCCGTACGACTCAGCGATCGAGGCGCCCACCCGAGCTCGGCGAAGGGAACCTGTGAACTGACCGCACCCAAGACCGCGGGTGCACCGAATGTTCCGCCCGGCGGAAGGTGCGGTGCACCCGTGGGCCGAGGCCGGACTCGGCCGCTGATCGCCGCCTGCTCGTTCGGGAAGTGACCGGCCAGGTCGACGCAGTCGAGTCACGCGGGCCATTGCTCCGACAATCATTTCGCCCCCATCCGCCCCCTGTTCAGCCACCACGCTGAGACAGCGGGCTTCGAGCCATCGTCTGGCGAGCCGGCGTTCGACTCGATGATCAACCCACCGTGGATCGTGCAGACCATCGCCTCCTCATGGGATGGCCACAGACGCCCTGAGGGCCGATGTGTAGCAACCTTTGGCCGGCAAATCTGAACAACGAGAGACGCAACGGCACACGGGCACCCGACCAGCCGTGAGCGTCAGCCCCCTCGCGCCATCACTTCACCATGCAGCGCAGCGAGGACGCCCCGTGCCGATGCCTCCCACGTCAGTGTGCGGGCCCGAGCCATTGCTGCATCGGCCAACTCGGCGCGCCACTGGTCGTCGAGCAGAACGTCGGCCATGCGGTCACCCAGTTGGTCGAGCGGGGCCAGCACCCCTGTCACCCCGTCGACCACGCTGCTGCGATGCCCGTTGATGTCGGTGGCCACGCACGGCGTACCACACGCGGCCGCCTCGGTGAGCGTGAGCCCCCATCCCTCGGCCAGCGAACCGCTGGTAACCAGCCACGCCCGCCGATAAAACGAGATCAGATCGTCGTGGTCGACCCTTCCCGCCAACGTGATCCAATGCTCGGCATGGTGCCCGGCGATGCGGGCTTCGAGTGCAGTTCGCATCGGCCCATCACCCACGATGATCAAGCGCAGCTTCGGCACTCGCAGGCGCGCGCGCACGGCAGCCTCGATCACCTCGTCAAGCCGCTTCACCGGCGCCAGCCGCGCGACGGCCACCACAAGCGGGGCCTCGTCACGGGTGCCACCCGGTTGATACACCTCATCGACGCCGTTGTTCACGGCAACGGTGCGTTCGGGCCGAAAACCAATCTCTAGCAACTCGTCGCGTGTGGCATTGCTCGGGGTGAGCGTCAGGCCGCGACGGTAGAAGGGCGGCGCCAGCCGCAACTCGACCAGTCGACCCATGGCGGCCAACGGCCCCGGCAGCAGTTGATCCCACATCGGCCCATGAACATGGTGCAAGAACGTGATGCGCGGTTTGCGACACCACACCGGCGACATCCACGGCACACCATTCCAGATCTCGACCAGAGCGTCGTATCGGCCCATTCTATGGGTGAGCTCGCTGAGCACAGTACGAGCGAACACCGAGTAGCGGCTCCCCCGCCGGATCACTCGGTAGCCGTTCCGGTCCGCGACCTCGGGCTGTCCTGCTGCGAACGATGTGCGATGGGTGACTTCGAGCCCGGCCGCAGCCCATCTGCGCATGAACTCGTCGGCGTGCAACTCCGAGCCGCCGGCATCAGGATCGTCCAAGTCGCGCCATGCCAGCACGTGAATGCGCCGCGCTCCCCTGGCGATCATCTCGGTAGCGAGCTGGTCGATCGATGGCTCAGACATGAGCCAGAGACGCTACCCAGCTATCGGCCCCTCAGTAGAGTTCGAAGGTGCCACCAACCGACACCTGCCAGCCGTACGTTCTCGGCGGCAGCCTCTCCACGCGCCCCCATGCCCGCTCATGGTCAGCCGCCGCAATCATCGCGGCGGTCGTTGCGCTGCCGCTGCGCGGACTGTTCGTTGCCACCGGGAGCTCGATGGAAGAAGGCTTCATGTTGGTGTTCCCCGATCGTTTGCGGCACGGCGACGTCCCCAACGTCGACTTCCTCCATCTCTACGGGCCGTTCTCGCTGCGTGTGCTCGCCGGCTGGTACTGGGTGTTCGGCTACACGCTCGAGAGCCAGCGAGCCTTCGGTCTGGTGCAACATGTGGCCCTCATCGCTGCTGCCTACGCGCTGGCCCGCGCCTGGGGCCGCGGGGTCGCCGTGGTCAGCGCCGTCACCGTGACACTGCTGGTCATCACCCCCATCGGATTGTCGGCGCTGGCGTGGGAGGGTGGCATCGCGCTGGCGATGTGGAGCATCGTGTTCGGCGTTCGCGCCCTGCACACCAATGGCCGAGCGCGCATGTGGGCGGGCGTCTTCGCAGGGCTGCTCATCGGTTTCGCGCTGGGCTTTCGGCCTGATCTTGCGGTGGCGCTGGCACTGGCCCATGGCTGGCTCGTGTTCAGGTCCAAGCGCTGGCGCCCACTTCTGGTCGGGCTGATCGGCGGGGTCATACCCATGCTGGTGCATATGGCCACCGCGGGCCTCGGCCCATCGTTGCGGGGGATGGTGACCGACCCCGTGTTCAAGCTGCGACCCGGACGAAAGCTGCCGGTTCCACCGAGCTGGGGCAAGGTCGACGGTGCGTTACAAGCGGTGTCAGAGGGTCCCGCCGACGCCCCCTGGTGGCGGTTGCCGGCACTCAGCGCGAATCATCAACTGTTCATCTGGTTCTTCGTGGTCATCGTCGTATGCGTCGGTGTCGCCTTCGTGGCGCATCGATGGGTGAAGGTCTCGCAACATCCACGCTTCACGGCGCTCATGGCCGGTGCACTCCTCGGCTTGGGAACCATGCCACAGGCACTGCAACGGCCCGACTCGACGCACCTCGCATGGGGCTCGTGCATTGCGATGGCGCTCCTCCCGTGCATCGTCGCCGAGTTCGCCACTCGGCGCACATCTCGGCTCACCCGTCACCCTGCGCTCGTCTCGGCTGCTGCGGTGGGCGCTCTGCTGCTCGTCGTTGCTCCGTTCTATACGTTCCGTACGTACCTGTTCCACAGCCGCGTGTCGGTGGGCAACAAGACGGGCGGCTTCGAGGTGTCGCGCGACGGCCGCGACTTCTACTTCGGCAACGCCGCGCTGCAAAGCGCGAGCCAGTCGGCCATCGACGAACTCGATCGCATCTCGCAGCCGGGCCAACGCCTGCTCGTCGGCCCAGCCGATCTGAGCCGCACGATCTACAGCGACGTCGTCTTCTACTACCTGTTCCCTGAACTCGAGCCGGCCACGTACTACATCGAGATGGACCCCGGTTTAGCGGACCGTCCCGACTCGAGTCTGGCCGACGACGTAGCGTCGGCCGATTGGCTGTTGCTCACCAACTTCTGGACGGGTTGGTA
>JAYTNH010000338.1:0-2704 GCA_043748395.1 Ilumatobacteraceae bacterium
GGCGCACGGCGTGTACGTGGCATTCGCAGTAGGCGCTGTCCGGGAGGAGAACCTGCAGCACCTGACCGGCTCGGGGGAGTGCACCGAAGCGGGCCGCCCACATGCCGAAGTATTCGCCGTGGAGGTGGTTGTTGTGGACTTCGACGCAGCGCACCCCTCGGGTGGATGGTCGATCGAGCGGCGGTCGCCCCTTCGCGGCGATGCCCTCGGCGAGTTCGTTGATCAACCCGTGCTGATGGCGGCGATCGATGTCGAGGACGATGAGTTCGGGATGGCCGAAGTTCTCGACGAGTCCGATGGTGTAGCTGAATGCAAGGTCGTTGTCGCCGACCTGGACGACGGCCCAGCCGTGGATCTTGACCTGCAGGTCGAGCGCCTGCATTGCTGCTTCGTGGGAGTAACCATCACATTGGAGACACATGTGGGCATTGTGAACGAGGGGTCTCACGTAGTTTTCCGGATCCGTACTGAGGGTAGGTGCCAGCAGCCTTACGGGTCGAGTGACTCGATCAGCACCGTCTACGACGTAGTCCAGCCGGCCGATCTGTAGGCGTTCTCGACGATGGTCATCGCCGTGAGGCCCACCTCGCTTGACGCGATGGGTGTGGCACCGGTGTGACAGCAGTGCGCGAAGTCGGCCATCTGAGCTGCGTACATCGGCAGGCTGCAGTGCACGTAGCCGCTCGGCATGCTGCCGTTCACCAGCAGGTCGGGCCAGATCCGTCGCGTGCCGGTGGTGCCGTGCACGTCGGTGTCGGCCTCCACCCCGTCGAGGCGAGGCTGCCACCAGCCACTCTCGACGGCGCTCCACACGCCGTCGAGCTGTAGCGCGCCTCCCGACCACTCGATCAGCACCAGTCCGTCGTCGTCGATGCCGCTGGCCCGGTCGTAGCCGTGGAGGTCGCCGTAGGCGGAGGTGAGCACGGCCTCGACGCGGGCGGGTTGCGGGTCGCCGAGCAGGAATCGGGCGGTGTCGATGGCATGAATGCCCATGTCGATCAGCGCCCCTCCACCGGCGAGGGCGCGGTCGACGAACCACCCGCTCGGGCCCCAACCGGCATGCACGCCGTACCCGCGGGTGTGCACCGGGGTGCCAACCGCGCCGCTGGCGATGGCGTCGCGTGTGGCGATCACCTCGTTGCGGTACCGCCACATGTGGCCCACGAGCAACGTGCGTTGCGCTGACTCGGCCGCATCGGCGATCTCGCGCGCCTGGGCGACCGTCATCGCCATCGGCTTGTCGACCAGCACGTGCTTGCCGGCGGCGAAGGACGCCATCGCCTGCGGATGATGCAGCGCGTTCGGTGTGGCGATGACCACCGTGTCGACATCGTGGGCGGCGACGGCGGCCCGCCAGTCGTCGGTGGATCTGGCGATGCTGACCACCTGGTGTCCGCCTGCCAGCGCAGCTTGCTCGTGCATCTTCCCGATGAACCCGTGGCCGAGCAGTGCGATGCGTAGCGGCACCGGGGCGTCGGGCGCAATCATGCTTTCGCGACGATCTGCGCCGCGATCTGGCTGGCATGCTCGTGAATGCGTTGCACTGCGCGGGCCACGTCGAGTACGTCTTCGCGGTCGGCGAGCAGCAGCCGATGTTGCAGCCACACCGTGCTGGCTGCGGCGTGCTCGGTGCGTGGCAGGTGCAGATCGGAGTAGTCGATCGTGGGGCCGTGCTTGCGCATGCGCGGTGCGAAGTTTCCGTTGCGGAACATCGCCAGATCGCTCAACGACGGGTACGACACGCCCATGGGAATGCCCTCGGCACCGAGCGCCTGCTCGAAGCGTTGCAACGGCAGCCCGGCGAACTGTGCGGCGTCGTAGTGGAACACGAAGCAGTAGTTGCCCTGGCTGTCCATCCGCGGGTCGCGCCGCGGGGTGCGAATGCCCGGAATCTGGTCGAGCGCGGCGTTGAGGGCCACAGCGTTGTCGTTGCGGATCTTGTTCTGGTCGGGGAACCTGTCGAGTTGGGCCTGGAGCACCGCGCCCTGCCACTCGGTCATCCGCAGGTTCGAGCCGTATGTGGCGTGATGGTAGAACCACTGGCCCTTCACCCGGCCACAGTCTGCGTACGCCCATGCTCGGTCGCGCAGATCTTCGTCGTTGCAGATCAGCACCCCGCCCTCGCCGGCGGTCATCAGCTTGGAACGCTGCATCGAGAAGCTGCCGAAGTCGCCCCACGAGCCCACGCCGCGACCACGCCAGAACGTGCCGTGGGCGTGGGCGCAGTCCTCGATCAGCCGCAGGTTGCGCCGGGCGCACAGTTCGGTGAGCGCATCGAGGTCGGCGGCTGCGCCGGCGACGTGAACGGCGATGACGGCCTTCGTCCGTTCGGTAATCGCCGCTTCGGCCGCAGCAACGTCGATGCACAACGTGTCGGGGTCGATGTCGACCAGCACGGGCGTGGCATTCACCGCCAGTGCTGCGCCGGCCGAGGCGACGAAGGTCATGCCGGGCACGATGACTTCGTCGCCATCACCGACATCGCAGGCGATGAGTGCCGCCTCGAGCGTGTGCGTGCCGTTGGTGAGCGCCATGCCGAATCGGGCGCCGTGGTACTCGGCGAACCGCACTGCGAAGGCGGCTGCGACGTTGCCGTTGCCCTGCCACCAACCACCTGCGTCGAGCACCTGCAACAGACCCTCGCGCTCGCCGGCGTCCAGCACCTGTCGACCCCCACGAACTGACCCCACGGACTGACCCCCAC
>JAYTNH010000339.1:0-3781 GCA_043748395.1 Ilumatobacteraceae bacterium
GGCGTCGACCCGTTCGGCGAAGACGCCAAGATCGAAGTGCTCCCCGACGGCCGTGCCATCGTGTACACCGGCACCTCACCCCACGGCCAGGGCCACGCCACAGCATTCAGCATGCTCACCCACGAGCAGACCGGAATCGCCATGGACATGATCGAACTCGTGTGGGGCGACACCGACCGAGTTCCCAAGGGCGGCGGAACCATGGGCTCGCGCAGCCTGCAACACGGTGGCTCGGCAGTGTGGAACGCCGCCGGCGAGCTCGTCGACGACGCCAAGAAGCTCGCCGCCAAGTTGCTCGAAGCCGACGAAGCCGACATCGTGCTCGACAAGGACACCGGCTCGTTCCATGTGGCGGGCACCCCGGCCAGGGCCAAGACCTGGGCCAACCTCGCGGTGGCCGCGCAAGCCGACGAGTCGTTCGCCGAGGGTCTGCAGAAGGCTGTGTTCTTCAAGGGCGAGGCATCGTTCCCGTTCGGCGCACACGTCGCGGTCGTCGAGGTCGATACCGAGACCGGCCAGGTGAAGCACCTGCGTCACATCGCGTGCGACGATGCCGGCAAGGTGCTCAACCCGTTGCTGCTCGAGGGCCAGATTCACGGAGGTGTCGCTCAGGGCACGGCTCAGGCGCTGCTCGAAGAGGTCTGTTACGACGATGATGGCAACCCGATCACGAGCAACTTGGCCGAGTACGCGATGATCTCGGCGGCCGAACTGCCAAGCTTCGAGATCGTGCACATGGAGACCCCGACGTTCCTCAACCCGCTCGGTGCCAAGGGCATCGGCGAGAGCGGCACCATCGGGTCCACACCGGCCGTGCAATCGGCGGTCATCGATGCGGTGAGCCACCTCGGCGTACGTCACATCGACATGCCCTGCACCGCTCAGCGCGTGTGGCAGGCAATCACCGCCGCTCAGGGCTGAGCAACTCGCACCGCCCTGGGGCCTGCGGTCACAGGTCACGGGTCACACAGTCGGTGACCGCGCAACGGTTGTAGACTGCAAGCTATATGACCTCCTCCCCGATCGTGGCCACGGGCCTCACACGGCACTTCGGTTCCACCTCGAGCCCCATCCGTGCCGTCGACGGCATCGATCTCGAGGTGCGCCAGGGTGAGATCTTCGGCCTGCTCGGGCCGAACGGCTCGGGTAAGAGCACGACCGTACGCATGCTCACCACGCTGCTCACGCCCACGTCGGGCACTGCCACCGTGGCCGGGTTCGACGTGGTTCACCAGGCCAACGACGTGCGACGCAGCATCGGCGTGGCGCTGCAAGACGCGGCCATCGACCCGCTGATGACGGGTAACGAACTGCTCAACCTGCAGGCCGTGTTGTATGGCATCCCCGCCAACCAAGTGCGCGCCCGCGCCGGCGAACTGCTCGAACGCGTTGGCCTCACCGGCGCCGCCGGCCGCCTCGTCGGCACCTACTCGGGTGGCATGCGCCGCCGACTCGACTTGGCACTCAGCCTCATCCACCAACCCACCGTGCTGTTCCTCGACGAGCCCACCACCGGCCTCGACCCGATGAGCCGCCTCACGTTGTGGGAAGAAGTGCGCCGCCTCAATCGTGAAGGCACCACGGTGCTGCTCACCACCCAATATCTCGAAGAGGCCGACCAGTTGGCCGACCGAGTCGCCATCATCGATCACGGCAAGCTCGTTCAGCAAGGCACCCCGAGCGAGCTGAAGGCAGCGGTCGGAGCGCCCACGCTGCTCATTGCGGTGTCGGCAGAAGACAGCGCCACAGCACAGAGCACGTTGGTGCAGTTCGGCGAACTGCGCCCCACCGCCGAGGGAACGCTCGGAGTCGGGCTCGAAGGCGGTGCGTCCTCGGTTGCATCGGTTGTACGCGCTCTCGACGATGCCGGCGTGAAGGTGCACCACCTCGAACTGAACGAGCCGAGCCTCGACGATGTGTTTGCCGAGGCCACCGGCTATCGCCTCGAGGGCGCTACGGGCATGGCCGACACCAGCGATGGCACCGAGCAGCCCAAGCGTCGCCGGAAGAAGAAGTCGTGAGTACGAACACCCTCGATCTGGCGACAGTTCACCGGTCACCCGAGCGTTCGCGGCGGGCGCTGCTCGCCCAAACATGGGCAATGTCGAAGCGCTCCATCCTCGCCTTCGTGCGCCAACCCGCGCTCGTCGCGCCGTCGCTCATCTTCCCGCTGTTCTTCGCAGCGCTGGGTAGTTCGTCGTTCAGCAAAGCCACCGCTCTGCCCGGTTTCCCCCGCGTCGACAACTTCCTCAGCTTCGCCGTCGCCGGCAGCATTGCCCAGGGGGTGCTGTTCGGCAGCGTCACTGGAGCATCGGCACTGGCCACCGACATCGAACTCGGTTTCCTCGACCGACTCCTGGCCACACCCACCTCGCGTGTATCCATCCTGCTCGGACGCCTCGCCGGTGCCGGGGCGTACGGCGCCTTCCAGGCGATGTTCTTCCTGATCGTGCTGCTGCCGTTCGGGGTACACGTGCAGTCGGGCGTGCTGGGCATGCTCATCATCGCGTTGTGCGGCCTCATCACTGGCGTGGCCATCGGCGGCTTGGCAGCGACCATGGCACTGCGTACCGGATCGTCCGAGGCGGTGCAGGGCAGCTTCCCGTTGCTGTTCATAGCGATGTTCTTCTCGAGCGCCTTCTTCCCACGCCAAACCATGCAGGGGGCTTACCGAACCATCGCCAACTGGAACCCGGTGTCATACCTCGTCGAAGGCATCCGCGGACTCACCATCGAGGGCCTCACCCTCGCCAACGTTGCGAAGGCACTACTGGTGCCCACAGGGATTGCGGCTTGCTCGTTTCCATTGGCTCTGCGCAGCCTGCGCCACCGATTGGCATCACGATGACCAACACACTCGTCGACCCAGCTGTGCGCACGCCCATGGGCCAGGCACCCGGTGGCACCACGCTTCGGTCCGCCAACGCCCTGGCACTGCGCGGCCTCGTCTCGATCAAGCGTCTGCCCGCCGCGTTCGTGCCGGCCATGCTCATGCCCATCGTGCAAGCCGTCGCATTCAGCGGCACGTTCTTCGCGGTCACCAAGATTCCAGGCTTCCCCACCGATCGCTCGATCAACTGGTACCTCCCGCTCGCCACCAGCATGGGTGCTGGGTTCACCGGCGTCGGGCTCGGCTTCAGCGCCATCCGCGACCTGGAGAACGGGTTCTTCGATCGCCTCCGCATGGCTCCCACGACCCGAGCATCGCTGTTGCTCGGGCCATTGTTGTCGGTGTGGGCGCGTGTGGTGCTCGTGGTCACCGTGGTACTCGGCGTCGGCCTGGTCATGGGGGCGCGGGTGACTGGCGGTCCGCTCGGTCTCGTGCTGCTCTACGTCTCGGCAGTGGGCCTGTCAACGGTGGCTGCCGGGTGGGGCCTCGGGCTCGCCTACCGTTTCGGCGACATGCGCGCCGCGGCGCTCATGCAGTTGACGCTGTTCAACGGGCTGTTCCTCACCAATGCGCAAACGCCACTCAACGTGATGACCGGGTGGCTGCACGCGATCGCTCGGGTCAATCCGCTCACCAACGTGCTCCGGCTCGGCCGGCAGGGTTTTCTCGGCACTGTGACCTGGGAGAACACGTGGGGCGGGCTGGTTGCGTTGGTGGTGCTCAGCGCCTTGACGCTGTGGTTCGCGATGCGCGGACTCGCCCGCCTGTCGCGCTAGTCACAAGCGATTCGCTGCTCACGCTCGTCTTTGGTGCGTGATTCGCTACTGATAGCATCATCTGCATGATCGATCGTCAACGACTGGCCGATCTTCACCAGATCGAGCAGCAACG
>JAYTNH010000340.1:0-2469 GCA_043748395.1 Ilumatobacteraceae bacterium
CAATTGAGGGGCAGCGTGAGCCGCCGCAACGTGCCCGATCCCCAGGTGTACGAACGCGCCAACTACTACCAGGTCATCCACAGCTGGTCGCCGCACCGCTCGTGACCGCGCCGGTCGCCATCGCACCGGCACACGATGATTGGGCTACACACTGATGATGCCGACGCCCAGAGTGGCGAGCTGGCCGTTGAGGTCGGCGAGAGCGCCGTCGATTGCGGTGGTCAGTGCAGCCAGCTGCGCGTCGACCTGGCCACCGAGCTTCGTAAACACCGCATACGAACTCGCCGTGGGGCGAGCGTCGGCGCTGGCCACTACGGGCGGCAACGCGCCGAGCTTCTCGAACAACTGCTCGCGGTAGTTCAATGTGTCGCCATCAGACGTGAACTCGGCTTGCACGAGGCCCGACTCGATGGCGGTGAGGTGGGCGACCAATGCACTGGCGGCTTCGCGCGCCACCACAGCCGCAGCGTTGCTCGCCAGCCGTTCGGTCCAGTCGTTGAGCTGACGCTTCAGCGACCGGATGGTGTTGACACCTGTGGCGATGTCGGACAGCTTGTCGCGGATCTGGATGAGCAGACCGAACTGCTCGGCCAGGTCGGCGTCGGTGGTGCAGACGCGTGGGTCTTTCAACAGCGTGAACGACTGCGACGTCGACCATTCGCCGACCGTGAGGGCGACCTGGTAATCGCCGGGCCGGGCGAGGGGCCCCGCCGGACGTTGGTGGAACTCGGTGTCGACCATCTTCACGCCGTCGGGATACTTCATTGGCCACTGGAACGTGTTCATACCTGCTGCGGCGGTGATGTACAGGCCGTGGCGGTCCTTCTTGTCTGGCGGAATGGTGCTCGAGAACGTCTCGATCGGGGTGCCGCCGGCATCGCTGATGGTGAGACTGGCCTCGCCGACAGCATCGTGATCGAGGTAGTACATGATGCGCACCCCGCGTTCGAGATCGTCGCCAGCATCGATGACCTGCTTGGTCGTGTGGCCTGTGTCGTGTTCGACGAGATAGAACGTGGCGTTCTGACCTGTGGTGACGTGGTAGTTCTTCCCGCCGAGCGTGCCGCCCCACGCTGCCGCGATGTGTGGGGGGTTGCGCACGACGTCTCGCGGTTGGAGCAGGAATGAGCTCTCGCCCAGCACACCGGAATGCATGGCGTCGTAGATCTGGTGCAGCGGTGTGAGGTCGTCAAGGATCCAGAACGACCGGCCGTGGGTGGCCACGACGAGGTCGTTGTTCTTCACCACGAAGTCGTACACCGGGGTGACGGGCAAGTTGCACTGCAGCGGTTGCCAGCTGTCGCCGTCGTCGAACGACACATGGATGCCCAGTTCGGTACCGAGGTAGAGGAGCCCTGTACGGCTCGGGTCTTCGCGGATCACACGGCAGAACTCGTCGGGCGGCAAACCTGTGTCGATGCGATTCCAGCGGGTGCCGAAGTCGGTGGTTCGATACACGTATGGCGCGTAGTCGCCCGTCTTGTGACGTGCCGCGGTCATGTACACGGTGCCCGAGGCATGGGGCGACTCGGCAAGCGTGGTGACCTGCGAACACTTCGGCAGGTCGGCGGGGGTCACGTTGGCCCAGTCGCCGCCGTCGTTCATCGACACGTGCACGAGCCCGTCGTCCGAGCCGGTCATCAGAACGCCTTGCTGGTGAGCCGACACCATCAGCGAGAAGATCGTGGCGTACATCTCGGCGCCGGCGGTATCCATCGTGAGTGGACCCGACACCCCCATGGTGTCGGGGTCGGCGTAGGTGAGGTCGGGGCTGATCGTCTGCCAACTGTGCCCCTCGTCGGTGGTACGGAACAACTTGTTGCCGGCGACGAACAGCACGTTGGCGTCGTGCGGCGAGAACACGATGGGGTACGTCCATTGGAACCTCACCTCGGCGGTGTTGCCGTCGTGGTACGCCTCGGGCCACACGTTGACGAGTTGGATCTGCTTGGTCGTGTGGTCGTACCGCTGCAGCGCCTCGCCGCCGCCGGGTGAGCTGCCGATCGCGCCCACGAAGATCACGTTGTGATCGCCCGGTTTTGGTGCCACGTACCCGCTTTCGGCGGTGCCCGGTGCGTAGCAGTCGGCCCAGTTGATCGCGCCAAGACCGGTGTGGCTGGGCACCGCGATGCTCGAGTTGTCCTGCTGTGATCCGTAGACCATGTACGGAAACTGGTCGTCGGTGGCGACGTGGTAGAACTGCGCCGTCAGCTGGTTGTAGATGGTCGACCACGAGTCGCCAGCGTTGAACGACACCCACGCCCCACCATCGTCGGCGCCGATCATGCGGGCCGGATTCGACGGGTCGATCCACAGCGCGTGGTTGTCGCCGTGGGGTGTGTGCAGCTCCTCGAACGTCTTGCCGCCGTCGACAGACCGCCATGCCTCGCGGTTCATCACGAACACCTCGTCGGCGTCGGTGGGGTGGGCGACCACGTGTTGGTAGTACCACGGCCGCCAACCCAGCTC
>JAYTNH010000341.1:0-6896 GCA_043748395.1 Ilumatobacteraceae bacterium
CTCGTGGCGCGAAGTAGCGGCGATCGGTACTGGGTGGCCGACTACAAGACCAACCAGTTGGGCGGGTCGAGCGGCTACTCGACCGCCGAGATGGCCACCGCGATGGCGCACCACGACTACCCGCTGCAGGCGTCGCTCTATCTGGTGGCGTTGCATCGGTACCTGCGTTGGCGGCTTGTGGGCTATGAACCCGAGCGCAACCTGTTGGGTGCGGCGTACCTGTTCGTGCGCGGCATGCACGCGGGCCCTGTTGCCAGCCCTGTTGCCAGCCCTGTTGCCAGCCCGGTGCCCGGCGTGTTCTGGTGGCAACCTCCGATCTCGGCGGTCCTCGCGCTCGACGAGCTGCTTGCGCACGGCGATGGCTCATGACCGACTTCGTCGAGTTTCTCGCCCCATACCGGCTTCACGACGTGTTGTCAGCCAGCGATGTGCACATCGCTGTGGCGCTCGCCCGACTGGCAGGTGTGACGCAACCCGAGGTCGTGCTCGCTGTGGCCCTCGCGGCGCGAGCGCCCCGTCATGGCGATGTGTTCGTCGACATCGCGTCGATCGAACAGCAGTTGACTGTCGAGCTCGATGCTGTCGACAGCGACGCAGTCGACCAACTCGATCCGCTTCCAGCGTGGCCGGCGCCCAGCACGTGGGTCGAGCACGTTGCCGCCAGCACGTTGGTCACCGCCACCAATGCGCCGCTCGTGCTCCACGGCTCGCATCTGTATCTCGAGCGGTACCACGAGTACGAGGTGGCCGTAGCCGACCAGTTACTCGCCCGGGCCACCATTGCGTCCGACGTCGTCGCGGCATCTACGCAGCACATCGACCACGTGTTGGCCGTGCTGTTGTCGGGCGATGGCGCCGATCGCCAACGCGATGCAGTTCGGTCGGCCCTGACCTCGCGGCTCACCGTGCTCATCGGCGGGCCCGGAACAGGCAAGACCACCACCGTGGCTGCCCTGCTTGCCGTGTTGTTGCACGGCGACCCATCGCTGCGCGTCGCCCTGGTCGCGCCAACGGGCAAGGCCGCGGCCCGCTTGGGCGAGGCATTGCGGCACGCTGCGGTGCGGCTTCCCCACGAGCAGGCCCAGCGCCTGTTCGCTGCCGAGACCTCGACCATTCACCGGCTGCTCGGTGCGCGGGGGAGCTCTGGGTTCCGTTATCACGTTGGCCATCTGCTGCGGTACGACGTGGTGATCGTCGACGAGACCTCCATGGTGTCGCTGCCCCTCATGTCGCGCCTGCTCGACGCGGTGGCCCCCGATGCTCGACTGGTGCTCGTGGGTGATCCCGGGCAGTTGGCAAGTGTCGAAGCCGGTTCGGTGTTGGCCGACATTGCCGGGCCGTTCGCCGACCCCACAACGTCGGCCAAGCGACCGATCAGCGGTGCACTCGGTTCGCGGGTCGCCTCGCTCGAGTTCAGTCGCAGGTTTCCCCCGGGTTCGCCCCTCGATCGGTTTGCGCGAGCGGTCCGACTCGGCGACGCCGATGCTGCCTTGGCGCTCATGCAACAACCACAGCTCGGGCTCGACGGCGCTCTCGATTGGCAGCCGGTGGCCGCCGACCAACCCGTCGCGGTCGAAGTGATCCGTACGTTGGCAGTGCCGGCGGCCTTGGCTGTGCATGCCAAAGCGCTTGCGGGCGATGCATCGGCAGCGTTGTCCGAACTCGAATCGATGCGCGTGTTGTGCGCACATCGTCACGGCCCGTTCGGCGTCGATCGATGGAACGCACGAATTGAAGCGTGGATGACGGCAAGCGGTGTCACCACTCGCGGTTGGTATGTAGGCCGGCCCGTGCTCGTCACCGCCAACGACTATCGCCGTCAGCTCTTCAACGGAGATGTCGGGGTCGTGGTTGCTGGCGAGCCCGCCGATCTCGTGGCGTTCGCCGCCGGTGACCAACCGCGGTTGCTCCGCCCATCGCAACTCGACGCCATTGAGACCGTGCATGCCATGACCATTCACAAGAGTCAGGGCAGCGAGTTCGACCATGTGGTGGTGGTGTTGCCACCAGCCGACTCTCCGTTGGCCACCCGCGAGCTGCTGTACACCGCCGTCACGCGGGCCCGCCAACGGGTCACGGTTGTCGGCGACGAGCAGGCCGTTCGCGCCGCCATTGCGCGGCGAACCCAACGCTCCAGCGGTCTCAGATCGCGTCTGTGGCAGTAGGCCCGTTGGGGCATCCGGCACTCCGTCACACCCCCTCCGTACTCTGGAGGCATGCGAGTGCTCCACACCAGCGATTGGCACCTCGGCCGTAGTTTCGGCCATGTGTCGCTGCACGACGATCAGCAACAGTTCGTCGATTGGTTCGTGCAGTTCGCAGTCTCTGAGCGGGTCGAGGTTGTGCTCCTGGCCGGCGACGTGTACGACCGGTCCGTTCCACCGCCGCACAGCATCGAGTTGTTCAGGTCGGCACTCACCCGTCTGCAAGGTGCGGGCATCGCGGTGGTGGTCATCGCCGGCAATCACGACGGGCCCGAGCGTGTGGCGGCCTACGACGGCCTGCTCGATGCCTCGGGCGTGCACATTCGTGGCGGCTACCAACGCGCCGGCGACGTCATTCGCCTCTCGTTCGCCGATGGCCCGCTCGCGGTCGTCCCCGTGCCGTACCTCGATCCCGTCATGGCGCCCGACGAGCATGGTGTACCCGACGAGGTTGCCGCGTCTGGCATCCGGCTGCGTCGCCCCACACACCACGCTGTCGTCGCCAGCGCCATCGACCGTGCCCTGCGGCAGGGCATCGGGCCCCGGTCCATCGCCGTTGCTCACGGCTTCGTCACCGGTGGCGGCGGAGTCCCCACCGAATCCGAGTCCGAACGGCAGCTCACTGTCGGCGGTCATGGCCGCATCGATGCCAGCGTGTTCCGCCCGTTCAGTTACACGGCACTCGGTCACCTCCACGCGCCGCAGGTCGTCGGCGCCGATCACGTGCGCTACAGCGGTGCCCCATTGGCCTACTCGTTCAGCGAGACCAAGGCCAAGCAGGTGGTGCTGGTCGAGCTGTCTGCGCTGGGCATCGTCGAGGTCATGCCAGTCACCGTTCCGGTCGGTCGTGGCGTGGTCACTGTCACCGGCACGCTCGAGCATCTGCTGCGTTCCGCGTCGCCAGCACACCTACAGCACTTCGTTCGCGCCGTGCTCACCGATGCCGGCCCGGTGCTCGATGCCAAGCCGGCGCTCCAGCGCGTGTACCCGTATGTGGTCGAGGTGCAGTGGAACCCGGCGCGGTCGGCAAGTGCGTCGCCTGCCGTCGGCGATGCCGGCAATCGCACCCGCATGCAGCCGCTCGATGCGGCCATCGCCTACTGGGCCGACGTCTACCAAACCGAGCCCGATGCCGCGACATCCGACCTGCTGAGGCGCGGCCTCGCCGAGGCTGGCGTCACGTGAGGCCGATTGCGCTGCGCCTGCAGGCGTTCGGTTCATTCGCCGACGCCGAGTCGGTCGACTTTGCCGCACTCGCCGAGGCAGGGCTCTTCGTCGTCGGCGGTCCCACGGGGTCTGGCAAGACCACCGTGTTCGACGCCATCGCGTTCGCGTTGTACGGCCGTGCTGCGGGCGATCGCACCACCGAACTTCGCTCGCATCACGCCAGCACCGGCACTCCCACCGAGGTCGAGTTGGTGTTCGAGGTCGAGGGTGCGCGCTACATGGTCACCCGTCGTCCTGCTCAAGAGCGGGCGCGGCGTTCGGGAAAGGGTACGCGTACGGTCGAGTTGGCGCCGACCGCCGAGCTACGCGAGTACACGTCGCAGGGTTGGGTGGGCATTGCGAGTCGGCCGACCGACGTCACCAATCGGTGCACCGAGCTCGTCGGGCTCGACCTTCACCAGTTCCAGCGGGTGGTGCTGCTTCCCCAGGGCGATTTCGCCGAGTTCTTGTTGTCGGGCACCGCCGATCGCCAAACGCTGCTGCGTCGCCTGTTCGGCACCGACACATATCGACGCGCCGGTGTCTGGTGGATCGACGAAGCGAAGCGGCTGGCCGCCACTGTCACCGGCACCGACCACGACATCGAGCACCACCTGCGCAGCGCCATCGCCGATCTGGTTGCCGCCGAGGTCATTGCCGCACACGAGATCGAGCTCGACGATGTCGCTCACGAGGCCATTCGGCAGGCCCTGGTTCGAGGCGTCAAGACGCTCGAGCCGCGCCAGGCGGCGGTCCTTTCGCTTCGTGAGCGGGCCATCGCAGCTCGCGAGTTCGCCACTCGCAGCCACAGTACTGCCACGGTGTTCGACGATCTGCAGTGCTCGCTCGTCGAGCGCTCGCGCATGTTCGTCCGCAGCAACGAGATCGAGGCCGACACATCGCGGGTCGAACATGCACTCGCGGCCCGGCCTGTGGTCGAGTCGGCGCTCGCGCACACGGCCGCCACCGAGTTGCTCGAAGTCCGTCGCGCTCAGTCCGACCAGCTTTTCGCACAGCTGGTTGCCGGCTTCGCCGAGCTGTCGCTCGACGTTCCCGTGCAGCCCCCCGCTGCTATCGCCACGCTGGCAACCCATGGTCACATACTCGCCGGCCAACACGAGTTGTTGCGCCACACTGCCCATGCCCGTTCCGAGGCCGATGCTGCGGCGGCCGCTGGCGCAGCAGCCCAACGGCTGCTCGCCGAGTGCAACGAACGCATCGAACTCGAGTCGCGGAACCTGGCCGATGCCGACGCCTCCTGTGAGCGACTCGCTCTGATTGCGGCGCCGCTGGCGGCGCTGGTAGCCGAACTCGAACGAATCAACGGCACCCTCGCTCTGGCCGATCAAGTACTGGCGGTCGAGTCCGGCCTGGCCGCAGCTCAACAGCGGTACGACACTGCGCGTCACGAGTTCGACCTTGCGACACAGGGCTTTGCCGCGAGCATCGCGCCACGCCTGGCCCAGCAGTTGGTCGATGGCGAGCCATGTGCAGTGTGCGGCAGCGCCGATCACCCGGCACCGGCACAGCCTCACAGCGGAGTCCCGTGGGTCGATGTCTCGGCACTCGACGCGGCCACCGAAGCAGTGCAGCAGCATGCCGGCGAGCTCTCCCGTCTGCTTGGTGCGGTGCAACAAGCGCGCCTCGCCTTGGCGCCCGATACCGCCTCTGGCGCGCCGATCGAGTCCGCCATCAATCAGCTCACCGAGCGCGTCGCGGTGGCGGCCAAGGCGGTCGAGTTGGCACAGTCGGCCGGCGACGAGCTCGTGACGGCACGCAAGCGCGCACACCAGTGTCGCGAGCGGCTTCAACTACTCGATGTCGAATTGGCCGATGCCAACTCGTCGGTGGCCGCCACTGCCGAGCGCCGGCGCATTGCTGCCAAGGTGGTGGCGCGTGCCGAGGCAACCAGTGCCGGTCTCGTCGAGGCGGTCGTGCAGCGCAGCCAGTCGTTGGTTGTCCAACTCCAAGGCGTCGCGCAATCGTGGTCGGTCGCAGTCGCGAACACCGCCTCGGCTACCGAGGCATCGGCGCTTACCACCACGCGCGCGGCCGAGGCGTTGACGCACAGCCCATTTCGCGACCAGCCAGCGGCGAGCCAGGCTGCCCTGGGGCCCGAGCGAGTCCTCGACCTGCAGCGTGAGATCGAGCATTGGCACAGGGGGCTCGCGGCGCTCGACACCCGAATCGCAACCCTCCAGCCGTTTGCTCCCGCCGAACGCCCCGACGAACATCAGGCTCGCGCCGATGCCGACGATGCCCAGACCACGGCCGATGCCGAGGCCGAAGCGGTGTCGGGTGTCGAGCGCTATCTGCTCGACGCCGAAGCCTCGCTCACCGCAGCGCAGCGAGCGGCGGCGGCGTCCACCGACCTACGCGCTCGCGCCCATACCGCTCAGCTCGTGGCCCAAACCTGCTCGGGCAATGTGGCCCCACGAGTCGCACTCGAAACGTGGGTTCTCGCCGCCGAACTCGATCGCGTCACGGCGCAGGCCACGGTGCACCTGCAGCGAATGTCGAAACAGCGGTACAGCTTGCAACGTTGCGACGAGGTGGGGGCGCAGGCCAATCGCAAGTCGGGGCTCGACATCGAGGTGTTCGACGCGCACACCGGTCGCACCCGCGGGCCGCAGTCGCTCTCGGGCGGCGAACGCTTTCAGGCGTCGCTCGCGCTCGCTCTCGGTCTCGCCGATGTGGTCAGTCAGGGTGGCTCGGGCAGTGGCAAGGTGTTCGAGGCGTTGTTCGTCGACGAGGGCTTCGGTTCGCTCGACCCCGAGGCACTCGACGACGCCATCGAGGCGTTGCACCACCTGCATCAGCACGGCCGCATGGTGGGTGTCATCACTCACGTCGAGGCAATGAAGCAGCAGCTTCCGCTCGGCTTCGAAATCCGCCACCGCCCCGACGGCAACGGCTCCACCATTGTGCAACCCGGCGTGCCACACGTTGACGGGCAACTCCTCGCTCAGCCGCCCGGTGGGGTCAGCGGCGCTCGCGTCGCGTGAAACCCGAGTCGCGAGCGTCCTCGGTGTAGATCCGCGCCGTGGCCTTCTTGCCCTTCAGGGTGGTGCGTTTGATCGCCTCGATCACCGACTCGGCAGCGTGCTCGGGCACTCCGACGAGCGAGAACTTCTCGGCAACCTTGATCGGCCCGATTTCTTTGCCGGTGAGGTTGGTCTCGTTGGCAATGGCTCCCACGAGGTCACCCGGTGTAATGCGCGCCGCACGGCCCAAGCTGATGTACAGCTTCACGACGTTGCCCACCGGCCGCTGGCCCGACCGCGAGGCCGCTCCGGCTTTCGAGGTGGGGCGCTCGTTCTTCACGAATGCGTCGGGGATCTCTTTGTCGTCGGTTACTGCGCCTGTGGCCTGATGGGCCATCTTCACGGCGGCGAGCGCAATGTCGCGCAGATCGAACTCGTTGCCCAGTGCATCGACCACCGCGCCGAAGTGTGAGTAGTCGTTTGCTTCCACTGCCTCGCGCAG
>JAYTNH010000342.1:0-6477 GCA_043748395.1 Ilumatobacteraceae bacterium
CTCGCCGGAGATGCCGCCCACCAGATGCCCCCGTTCATGGGGCAGGGCATGTGCAGTGGTGTGCGCGACGCGGCCAACGTGGCGTGGAAACTCGCCGAGGTGATCGCCGGAGCACCGTCGGCGTTGCTCGACACCTACGAAGCTGAACGCCGACCGCACGTCGAGGCGGTGACCGCGATGTCGATCGAGGCCGGTCGGCTGCTCGGCGAGTTGGCCCACGACGTGGCGGCCGGAACCGAACTGCGCGTGCCACCGGGCGCGGCTCGCAGCCAGCGGCTGTGGTCGCGCCTGCCGCCGCTCGATCTGGGGGGCGACTACCCGATCGGTCATCAGGTGCCCCAACCGCGTGCGGCCGATGGAATGTTCGACGATCTGCTGGGTGTCGACTGGGCTTGGATTGCGGCCGATGCAAGTTTCGAGGCACTCGATGGTCATCGAGTTGTGGTGGAGCCGGCTGCAGCCATGGGCTGCCGGGCGGTACTCGTTCGACCCGATCGGTACGTCGCCGCGTTCGCGTGACCGTCAGCGCGGAACGAGCGTGATCGGCAGGTGCTTGAGGCCGTTGATGAAGTTGCTACGTACCCGCTGCGGCGCGCCCGCGAGCTCGACTCGTTGCACCCGTGCAGCCAGCGCCTGCAACATCACGCGCACTTCGAGGCGTGCCATCCACTGCCCGAGGCACAGATGGGGGCCTCCACCACCGAAGGTGACATGCGGATTGGGGGTACGACCGAGGTCGAACGCGAACGGGTGGGCGAACACCTGTGGGTCGTAGTTCGCCGCGAGGTACCAGGTGACCACCTTGTCGCCCGCAGCAACACGAACCCCGCGAATCGAGGTGTCGACGGTGGCGGTTCGTCGGAAGTGAATCTGCGGGCATGCCCAGCGCAGCACCTCGTCGACAGCGGTGTCGAGCAGATGGGGTTGGGCTCGCAATCGATCGAGTTGTTCAGGATGCTCGGCGAAGGCGTGCAGCGCATGCGCCAACGAGTGCCGCGTCGTCTCGTTGCCGGCGATGAGCAGCAGCAAGAAAAACGTGCCGCGCTCGCGTTCGGTGAGCGGTTCGGCCGAACCGCTTGCGGTGGCGAGTTTGGCGTTGGCAAGCACCGTGATGACGTCGCCGGCGGGTGCCGTGCGGCGTGCTGCCGCGAGCCGTTCGACGTAGTCGAACACCTGCAGTGCGACCGGGCTACGGAATGGCAGTAGTCGATACCGATCGGTGTCGGTGCGGTCGATCACGGCGGCCGAGTAGTCGGGGTCGGCGTGATACACGATCTGGTCGGCCCAGCGGAACAGTTCGGGGGCGTCGTCAGCCGGTACGCCGAGCAACCCGGTGAGCATGCGGATGGGTAGCTCGCGGGCGATGTCGTACACGCCGTCGATGGTTGGCCTGCCGATGGCATCGTCGAGCACCTCGCCGATCAGCGTCTCGGCCTGCGCGGCATATGTCTCGACCGCCACCTTGCTGAACGGCGGGTTCACCAGTTGGCGCAGCTTGGTGTGCCGCGGTGGATCGGTTTCGAGCATGGTGCGCCGCGCGGCGATGGCGTCAGGCGCCAGCTCCTCGATCTCGGTGCCGCCCACTTCGCTGCTGAAGGTCCGCCAGTCCTTGTGCACGGCCACGACGTCGTCCCACCGAGTGAGCGCCCAGAACCCGCGGCCTTCGTGGCCGTTCTGCGGTGTTTCGTTCACCCACGCAACCGGTGCCGTCGACCGATACGCAGCGAACTCGGCATGCGGAATGCCGGCCGCGTACACATCGTGGCTCACGATGTCGACACCGGGTAGCGAGTCGTCCCGCGAGGTCATCGGCGTAGCTGCCACGAGCGAACGTTATCGGATGTGCTTTGGGGGCTAACGATCCTTCAACGGTCGTTTGCTAACGTCCGGATCTATGGGGAATCGTCGAGTCAGAGTGATGTGGAGCGATCTCAACGGGTTGTCGCATGGCAGGTACATCCCCGAATCGCGTATGCGCGAGCACGGTCATCACGCCGTCACCACGCTCACCATGGGCATTGATCGCGAGATTTTGCCGGTCGCCGGATATGCCGCCGACGTCGGCTTCCCCGATATGTCGACGGTGCCGTTGGCCGAGACACGCAGGCCCGGCTGGGAGCCCGACACCGACGTCGCCATCGCCGATCTCGAGTTCGGTCACGGCCCGTTGGCGCTCGGCCCGCGTAACGCACTGAAGCGTGCCGTGCAGGCCTGGCAGGCGCTCGGTTTCGAGCCACAGTTGGGCTTCGAGATGGAGTTCTATCTCATGCAGCAGGCTCCCGATGCGCCCGGCGGCTACACACCGTTGCGCATCCCCTCGCATCGTGTGTACGGCGTCGGCCTCGGCGCCGACCCCACCGGGGTGCTGCTCGATCTGTACGACGCCGCCGAGCACTGCCAGCTCGAACTCGAAGGCATGATGGGCGAGTTTCACCCAGGGCAGATGGAACTCAACATGCGCTACGGGCCGGCGCTCGACGCGGCTGACCGCGCATTCATCTGCAAGGACATGACCCGTGAGGTCGCCGCACGCAAGGGATACGGCGTCACCTACATGGGGCGGCCCATCGCCGAGTACGTGGGCAGCGGCCTGCACGTCAACTTCTCGTTGCTGCCCATCGATGGCGGTGCCAACTCGTTCGACGATCCGCATGCCGAACACGGCATCTCTGCGCTGGCCCGTCAGTGCATGGGCGGCCTCATCGCCCACCACGAGGCCATGGCGGCGCTGTCGGCTCCGCTCGTGAACAGCTACAAGCGGCTCATCCCTGGCATCATCGCCGGCTATTGGGCCAACTGGGGCCTCGACAACCGCATGAGCACCTACCGAGTGCCTGGCGAGCGCGGCTCGGCAACTCGCATCGAGAACCGCATGCCGTGCGCAAGCGCCAGTCCGTATCTTGCGGCGGCCGTCACGCTCAACGCGGCGCTGCTCGGAGTGGTCGACGGCCTCGATTGCGGCGCACCGCAGATGGGCGACGGCGATGCCGAGCCGAACACCGACCGGCACTCGCCGCACGACCTGGGATCGGCGCTCGATGCGTTCGAGGCCGACGAGTTGCTGTGCGAGGCGATGGGCGCCGATCTGGTGCGCGCGTTCTGCGCCATCCGTCGCGACGAGTTACGGCGCTGGCAAGAGGCCGACGGAAACTGGAATCTCGAGTCGGTGAGCGACTGGGAGCTCAGCGAGTACCTACCGTTCTTCTGACGCATCGGCAGGCGGTTCAGGCATGCGAACCCAGGTAAGCGGCAGCAACCGCCGGATCGTTGCGCACGTCGTCTGGAGTTCCTTCTGCGAGCACGGCGCCATCGGACAGCACCACGATGTGGTCGCTGATGCGGGTGATGAAGCCGAGGTCGTGATCGATCACCAACACGCCGGCCCCGATGCGTGCCGCGGCCTCGCGAACGCTGTCGACCATGGCCAGGCTTTCGGAGTCGCTCATGCCCGATGTCGGCTCGTCGAGCAACAAGAACTCGGGGGCGAGGGCTGCCGCGCGGGCGAGTTCGAGGCGCCGCTGGTTGCCGTAGTCGAGCGTGCCGGCGTGACGATGGGCGACGTCGCGAAGTCCAGCGGCGTCGAGGAGTGACTCGACGTCGACGCGAGCCCGATGCGCCCGATGCCGGTGGGCCACCATCGCCGTGAGCTCGATGTTTTCGCGCACGCTGAGGTTCTTGAACAGCCGCAAATTCTGGAAGGTGCGGGCCAGGCCTGCGCGGGCGACATCGACCGGTTTGGCATGGCTGAGGTCGAGCTCGCCGAGACGTACTTGCCCCTGCTGCTCGGGAACCAGGCCGGTGATCACGTTGAACAGGGTGGTCTTGCCGGCGCCGTTCGGCCCGATGAGGCCGACGATCTCACCCGGGCGCACGCTGACGCTGGCTCCCCGGAGCGCGACGAACCCACCGAATCGCACCACGATGCCGCGTGCCTCGAGGGTGCGGGTACCTGCTGCCGCCGACGTCGGTGACGCCTGCGCAGGCCGGTGAGTGCGTTGACGCAGCCACGACGCGACGTCGCGATCTTCGAGCAGCCCGCCCGGTCGTAGCACCATCACCAACAGCATGACGCCACCGAGGAAGAGGTCGGGAAAGCGCTCGATGGCGAGTCGTTGGGGATCGCCGAGTTGCCGGAACAATTCGTTGCCGGCGGTGATCACCACGGTGCCCAGGACGGCGCCACTGACGGTGCGCATGCCGCCCACCACCAACATGGCCAGCACCAGAATGCCTGCGTCGAGCGTGAACTGCTTGGGGTTGACGCTGCCCAGTGACTGGGCGCGCAACGAACCACCGAGAGCCATGAGGCCCATGCTGACGACCCACGCCGAGTAGCGCGCCGAGAACAGCCTGATACCCAACGCTGGCGCGGCGAGGTCGTCCTCTCGTGTGGCAATGGCGAATCGCCCGATGCGGGTCTCTTGAAATGCGTGCGCAACCACCAGCGCGATGAACGCCCCGACCCAGAGCCAGGTGTTGCCCGTCAAGCGCGCGATGCCCGACAACCCTCCCGCACCACGAGTGAGCTCGGTCCAGTTCTTCACCAATTGGTCGACCACGAACAGCACGGCGAGCGTGATCATGGTGGGCGCCAAACCTTTGGCGCGGCCGACTGCGATGCCGAAGATGGCACCGATCACCATCGTGACCGCCACAGCAAACAGGGTCGAGCCGAACGCACCCATCGCAACATCGGCCAGCCCGAACGGCAGCTGTGGCAGCGCCTTGGCCTTGGTCGCCAGTGGTATGGCGACGACTGCGGTGGAGTACGCCGCGATCTGGGCGAATGCCATGTGACCGAAGCTGAGCACCCCGGTGTTGCCGATGAACACTTGCATGCCCAACACCAGCACGAAGTTGCTGAGCATCTCGCCCACCAACAGGTCTCGCGACGCACCGCCGGTACTCGTATAGGTGAGCGCCACCGCAGCGACCGCTGCAAGCAACATGGCACTGGCTGTGATGCTGCGTGCGAGCTTCCGGAACTGACTGTGGAGTTGCTCCATCACACCCGCTCCGCAGTTGCGACTCGAAGCACGCCTTCGGGTCGGATCACGAAGAATGCGGCGATGATGATGAACGCCACGCCGGTGGAGAACCGATCGAGGCCGCCGGCGACGTCGGGCAAGTAGGCACGTGTGAACGTTTCGAGGAGGCCGAGAGAAATGCCTCCCAGTACCGCGCCAGTGAAACTACCCAAGCCACCGATGACCGCGGCAATGACCGCTTTGAGCAGCCAGTCGGAACCCATCGACGGGTCGGCCGCCGGGCTGCGCATGAGGATGAGGCAGGCCGCCACGCCCGCCAATGCGCCCGCGAAGGCGAAGGCCCCCGAGATGACGCGGTTGGCGCGCACGCCCATGAGCCTGGCCGCGTCGAAGTCTTCGGCGGCGGCCCGCACGGCGATGCCGAACATGGTGCGTTTGAACACGATCGCAGTGATGGCCAGCGTGACCAGCGTGACCCCGATGGTGACCACATCCATCACCTCGAACCGCACCCCGCCGACGCTGAACGTGTTGAACACCCATTGGGGCTTGGGAAACGCCCGTTGCTTGGGTGAGACGAAGATCTGCCAGAGGGCATGCGACAGTCGTTCGATCGCGAACGACGTGAGCAGCAACGTGAACGGGTTGGCGTTGCGAACCCATCGGAAGGCGACGAGTTCGGTGGCCACCGACGCCAGCGCGGCCGAAGCGATGATGATGACCGGCATCCACCACCAACTGCCGCCGTGCAAGAAGAAGAAGTACGACGCATAGGCGCCAACAGTGATCAGTTCGCCGTGCGCGAAGTTCACCAGGTGCATGACGCCGAAGATGAGTGAGATGCCGAGCGCGAGCAAGGCATACGTGCTGCCTACCCCGAATCCGTCGACCAGTGTCTGGACGAGTTTGATCACGGCTGGGCCTCGCCGAGAGCACCGTGGTCGGCGCCGATGAACGCGTCGAACAGGTTGGTGTTGGCGGCCAGTTCGGCACCGGTGCCGGTGGCGACGATCTGCCCCGTGCGCAGCAGGTAGGCCCGATCGGCGAGTTCGAGAGCTCGCTTCGCGTTCTGCTCGACCACCAGCATGGTGCGACCCTGAGCACGCAACGCGTCGAGCAGGTCGAAGATGACGTCGACGAGGGCTGGTGCGAGGCCGAGCGTCGGCTCGTCGAGTAGCAACAGTCGGGGGTTGCTCATCAATGCGCGCGCCACTGCGAGTTGCTGTGCCTCGCCGCCCGACAAGTAGCCGGCAGAGACCTCCCACTTCCCGCGCAGCACGGGAAACAGCGCCTCGACCTCGCTGAGGCGGTCGCTGCGCTGAGGCGATGTTGCAGTGATGCCCGCGAGGCGCAGGTTCTCGTGCACGGTGAGGTCGCGGAAGATGCGCCGATGCTCGGGGACCAAGGCGAGGCCCGAGCGCACCAGGTGAGCCGGCTCGGCTGAGGTGATGTCGGTGCCTTCGAAACGGATGTGTCCGGAGGCCGGACG
>JAYTNH010000343.1:0-28555 GCA_043748395.1 Ilumatobacteraceae bacterium
GAACGATGTCCTGGTGGCCCACAACCTCCAACAACGGAACGATGTCCAGGCGGCCCAACCACCTCCACCAAGGCGGAACGATGTCCTGGCGGGCAAGAACTAGCCTCGCACGATGGGGCTGGACCCGACGTCGTTGAATCGTCAAATCGCGGCAACGTATGACGAGCAAACTTATGGGATGAAGGCCCACCGGCCAAGCCATCCGCTGCGCATCGCAACTGCCGCTGGGCTTCGCGGTCTCGACTGGGCTCCAGTCGATCAATGCCGGGTGCTGGAAATCGGTTGTGCCGAGGGCGGCAATCTGGTGTTGTTGGCCGAGAGCTATCCCGACTCGGGTTTCGTGGGTATCGATTTGTCCCAGCGGCAGGTCGACCTGGCGAACGACAGGGTTCGGGCACTTGAGCTCCGAAACATGGAAGTCCACCAACTCGACTTGCTCGAACTCGACGATCGGTTCGGACAGTTCGACTATGTCATCGCCCACGGTGTGTACAGCTGGGTCCCGCCTGAGGTGCGGGACAAGCTGCTCGCGGTCTGCGGCGACCGGCTCACGGACCGGGGCCTTGCATATCTGAGCTTCAACACATATCCGGGATGGCAGGTTGACGGCGTGCTCCGCACGATGATCCTCGACCGGGTGGGCAGCTCCGGTTCCCTCGTCACCCGAATACGCGGTGCGCGCCAGATGGCCCAGGAGGTGGTGCACGACATTGACGACTCGGCTCCCTATGGCGCCCTGCTCGCGGAGTGCGCTCGGCGTCTGATCGACGCCGATGACGGGTACATCGCCCACGAGTTCCTTGAGCTGGTCAACGATCCAGTGCCACTTCACTCGTTCGTCTCCCATGCAACTTCGCACCGATTGCACTACGTCGATGAGCTCGTCGCCCTTTCGAGCGCCACGGTCGGTGATATCGCGTCGATGCAGTACGACGACCTGCTCCGGGGCACTGGATTTCGGGCAGCCGTGCTTGCGGCTCGCCCCACCCTCTCTGTGGACTGCATCGATCCGGGGCACGTGTTGGACTACTTCGTCGCTGCACATGTGACCCCGGCCGGGCGAGTGGGACTCAAGGACCAATCGCCAGCGTCGTTCACGGCCTTCGGTGGTTTGACGTTCTCGACGAGCTCGCCGGTGGTGAAGACGGCGCTCGCGTACCTGTCGTCAATTTGGCCGAGCTCGTGCACTGTCCTGGAGCTGGCAGCTCTCGTTACTCGCAGTTTGTCGAATGCCCAGCCCGAACTCGCCACCGGCGAGGTTGCCCAACCACTGCTGGGTGACCTCGTTGCCCTTCATCGCGTAGGCGGAGTCGAACTCTCGATCCAGCCGTACGCGGTGTACACCATCGTCAGTGAACGGCCGGCCGTTGCAGCCACCACACGCTTGCAGGCCTCGTTGGGCACGAAGGTCACGAATGGTCGATACGACACATATGACCTTGACGAGTTTCCGTGCTTCCTCGTCTCGTGTCTCGACGGTTCGCGCACGCAGTCGGAGCTTGTCGAGCACGTCCTGGATTGCGCTACACGGGGAGAGATCAACATCACTGGCGACGACGGGGCTCCGGTGCGGGACCGGGTGCTCCGTGATGCCATCGAAGAGACTGTGCCCGAGGTGCTCAACTACTTCGCGAACCTTGGACTCCTCGTGCGCTGAAGCCGTTCAGCCGGCTGTAATCGCCTTGCTCGGGTGCACGCAGAGCAGTGCTCGCTGACCTGCGGCATGGCCAACTCGTATCTGAAGGCACGGCAGCTCGACCTGCTCAAAGTCTGACGACTGCTTGTTGCCGCTTCGGTGACTCAACTAGCCGAGGTGCTCATCACCTGGGTCGGCTCGGTGAGCGCCAGCCACCGCAATTCGTGGGCGCACCGTGGCTCGTCGAACTTCTCTGCCAACTCGGTCAGCGCGGCGATGCCACGCTCGAGTACGGCCGGGTCGATGCAGGTGGGGATCACGCGCATGATCGAGGGGTGGCGGGTGGGCACTTCGGCTTCCTCCAGCGCGATCAACTCCTCGCTCAACTTCTCGCCGGGCCGCATTCCGGTGACCTTGATCACGATGTCGGTGCCCGGCCTGCGCCCCGCGAGCCGGATCATCCGCTCGGCCAAGTCGTAGATCCGCACCGGCTCACCCATATCGAGCATGAACACCTCGCCGCCGGAGTCAGTTGCTGCGAGCGCGCCGGCCTGCAGCACCAACTGCACGGCCTCTTCGATGCTCATGAAGAACCGTGTCATCCGCTTGTCGGTGACCGTGACCGGTCCGCCGGCCTCGATCTGGCGCAGGAACGTCGGCACCACGCTGCCGCGGCTGCCCAGCACGTTGCCGAACCGAACCGCGCAGTACGCAGCGTGGTGAGGTGAGCGGGTGATCAGCAGTTGCTCGCCGAGGCGCTTCGAGGCGCCCATCACCGATGAGGGGTACACCGCCTTGTCGGTCGAGATGACCACGAGCCGCGCTACCTGCAAAGCCTCGGCGCATTCCAGCACGTTCGCAGTACCGATCACGTTGGTGCGGATCGCTTCGGACGGGTGGGCCTCGAGCAACGGGACGTGCTTGTGCGCAGCCGCGTGGAACACCACGGTGGGTCGGTAGGAATTGAATGCCGATTGCATCTGGCGGAGGTGGCGGATATCGGCGAGCACCTGCACCGTGGGATGCTCGATGCTGGCCGCAGCATCGTGAAGATGGGTTTCGTCGTGGTCGAGCAAGATCAGGGATGCA
Source organism: Ilumatobacteraceae bacterium (assembly GCA_043748395.1). GTDB lineage: Bacteria > Actinomycetota > Acidimicrobiia > Acidimicrobiales > Ilumatobacteraceae > JAYTNH01. The sequence goes on from JAYTNH010000343.1 coordinate 2,726, forward strand.
GGCTGGTAGAGCGCTACCTGGCGCGCGATCTCGGAGCCGATCGAGCCGCCGGCGCCGGTGATCAGCACCCGCTGACCGCGCAACATGGCCGCGACGGCGTCGAGGTCGGTGCGCACCTGCTGGCGTCCGAGCAGGTCTTCGATGTTGACGTCGCGCAGATCGCGCAGGTTCGCTTCCTGATGGATGGCAGTCGAGATGCTCGGCAGGATCTTCACCGGCAGGTCGGCGGACTCGGCCGCTTCGACGACGCGACGGATGGTCTGTTGGCTGGGGTTGCTCATCGCGAGCACCGCCATGTGCGCACCCGTCAGTGAGGCAACCTCGGCGAGGCAGTCGATGCCGCCATCGACGCCGACGCCCATGAACGAGCGGCCGCGCAGGTCGGGGTTGTCATCGAGCACGCTCACGGGCAGGAAGCCGGCGCGGGGGCTGCGCAGCATCTGCGACACGACGCCAGCGCCTGTGGAGCCGGCGCCCACGACGATCACGCGGAGCCCAGGTTGCGTTCCCGCCCGTCGGAACGAGAACAGTCGCGCCTGAAACCGGGTGAGGCCCATCATGAAGGTGCTGCTGATGGAGCCCATCACGATCACCGAGAGCGGGGCGTGGCGAGGAACGATCTGCACGATGGTCAGCATTGCGCCCACCATCAGGCCCGACTGCACGAGCCGTTTGGCCTCGTACACGCTGGCGTGATGCCATAGTTGGCCATACAGACCCCAGGCCCAGTTGCACACGACGACGGTGAGCACCGCCGTCGGTAGGAACCAGGTGAATGATGACCACGCGCCGTCGGGCACGCTGCCGTCGTAGCGCAAGACGAGCGCCAAGGTGAACACCACGGCGGTGAAGATGACGTCGAGCGCGACGGTCGCCAGGTCGGCGCGAAGCCGCACCGTTCGCGAAGCCGCCCTGGCCCACAACTGCAGCAGACGCACCTTGGTCGTGATGTGCATGTCGTGGTATCGGCACGAAATTGCCAAGACATGAGCGATCCGATCACTCTGTGTGGCGTCGGCCGTTCGCACTAGCGTCGACGTGGTGCAGCCTGTCGACGACGAACTCGAACGCCGGATCGAAGAGTCGTACGACACCATTCCGTACGGCTTGCTCTCTCACGCTCTCACGCATCCGATCCGGCTGAGCACTGCGGCGGCGCTGCGTGGTCTGCAATGTGCGCCCGTCTCGGCATGCCGGGTGCTCGAGATCGGATGCGCCGAGGGGGGCAACCTGCTGTGCCTGGCCGAGGCGTACCCAGGCTCCACGTTCGTGGGCATCGACCTGTCAGGGCGACAGGTCGATCTGGCAACCGGGCGCGCCCGTCACCTCGGGCTCACCAACCTCGACGTTCGCAAACTCGACATCCTCGATCTCGACGATTCGCTCGGGCCGTTCGACTACATCATCGCCCACGGGGTGTACAGCTGGGTGCCCCACCCGGTGCAGCAACGAGTGTTCGAGATCTGCCGCGATCAACTGGCACCCAACGGCGTGGCGGTGGTGAGCTACAACGCCTACCCGGGGTGGCACATCAGCGGCATCCTGCGTTCGCTCATCTTCGACGTCACTGCAGGCGTGGACGACCTCGCCCAGCGGGTGAGCATGGCGCGTGGCGTACTCGAGCGAGTCGTTGCCGATCTGGCGACCGAGGCGCCCTACGGCGCATTGCTCACCCAGTACGCCGAATATGCGCTCGACAACCCCGATGCCTACATCGCCCACGACCTGCTTTCGGAGATCAATGAACCGTTGTGGCACGCAGAGTTCGTGCGACGGGCGGTTGCGACCGACCTGCAATACGTGGCCAACACCGACACGCGTGCCGACTTGCAGCCCGACAACGTGGGCGTCACCGGCTACAGCGACATCATCAGCGGCAATGCCTTCCGCATCGCGGTGCTCTGCGCTGCCGGCCATGAGTTGCGTGAAGTGCCCGATCCGGCGGCGGTGCTGTCGTTCGTGGTGGGGTCGGCCACCGAGTCGCTCGACGAGGTCGCGCTCGATGCCGCTGTCGACGACTCGGTCGTGCGCTTCGCCGATCCGCGAGGCAAGGTGCTCCGCACTGGCTCGCCACTGATGAAGGCCCTGCTGATCCACCTGGAGCACGCGTGGCCGCGATCGGTTCCGCTCGCACAACTCACGCAGTGGCTGGGCGAGGTCGTACCGCCGAACAGTTGGCCCGCCGATGCGCCGACACGCGATCTCACCGTGGCTGCCCTGGCCATCGATCTGCACCGCGCGGGTGCTGTCGAACTGTCTGCCGAGAACTACGCCGTCGGCGACGGTGCGACCGACCGACCAATCACCAGCAGGGTGGCACGGGTCGCTGCATCCATCAGTCACGCGGTGACCAACCAGCGGTACGAGACTGTCGAACTCGACGCGCTGTTGGCCTTCCTGGTGGTGCACGCTGATGGCACACGCGCCGTGTCTCACCTGGTCGACGCCGCTGCCGAGGCCGTAGAGGCCGGCGAACTCGATCTACCCGATGCCGATGGCGCGCCCATCACCGACCACGAAGTGCAGCGCCTGGCGCTCCACGGCATCGTGCCACGGGCGCTCGAGATCCTGGCCGACATGGCCCTGCTGGTCAGCGACGGACGTGCCGTTTCTCGGCCGTCCCGGGCGTCCCGGGCGTCGGCGCCCGCCATCGAGCCGACGCGCGACACGATCGAAGAGTTGTACGACGAGTTGCCGTATGGGCTGAAGACGCATCGTGAGGCACAGCCGATTCGCATGGCCACTGCAGCAGCGCTCCGAGGACTCGAGTTCGCGCCCATCGAGCGCTGCAGGGTGCTCGACATCGGCTGCGCCGAGGGCGGCAATTTGCTGCCGATGGCGGCCGCCTATCCGAACAGCTCGTTCGTCGGAATCGACCTCTCCCAACGCCAGATCGAGCTCGCCAAGCAGCACATCGGCCAACGAGGGCTCACGAACATCGAGGTGCACCACCTCGACCTCACCCAACTGGGTGACCAATACGGCGACTTCGATTACATCATCGCCCACGGCGTGTACAGCTGGGTTCCGCCAGCAGTGCAATCGGCGCTGTTCGCAGCATGCTCCGCTCGGCTCACCGACATCGGGCTGGCCTACGTGAGCTACAACACGTATCCCGGTTGGCAACTCAAGTCGGTGCTGCGCTCGATGGCCCTCGACAACGCGCGCGGGGTGACTGGCATCGCGGCCCAGGTCGAGTCCACGCGTCAAATGTTCCGCCAACTGCTGGCCGACGTGAACTTGAAGTCGCCCTACGGCGCATCGCTCGAACGGCACCTCGATCTCATCCTCAAGAGCGACGACGCCTACATCGCCCACGAATACATCGCCCCGGTCAACGAGGCGATACCTCTCATCGAGTTCGTGCGGCGGGCTGCGGAGCACCGGCTCGATTACATCGACGACCTGGTTGCGCACGCGGGCGACCCGTCGGCCGGACTCGCCGCGCAGCAATATCACGACGTGTCGGTGGGCACCGCGTTTCGCGCCGCCGTCCTGTGTCATCCCGGCCGAGCGATGAGTTCGATGTCATCGGGTCGGCTGCAGACCTGTTGGGTTGCCAGCAACCTCGCCCACGACGACGGGGCCGTACTCGGTGACGATTCGGCGGCCACCTTTCAAGTCGGTACGCGTGGCTCCATCTCGACGCGGTCTCCCTTGGTCAAGACGGCGCTTGCGCACCTCGGAACGCTCTGGCCCCACTCGATGCGGCTCTACGACCTTGCAGCCCTGCTCGCCGGCCAGGGCATCACCGTCGACGGCTCCTCCGCGTTCCCCGACCTGGCAGAGCGGTTGGGTTACCACCTGCTCAAGCTCTTCCGTAGTGGTGTGATCGACCTGACGATCGAGCCGAACCCGACGGTTCAACCATGATCGCTGCATTGGTTGTTCAGCTGCGGCTACAACCAGAAGTCGGAAACGGTCCGGCCGTTCGACACCGTCGACGCACGGCACGGGCAGACCATCACCGACCAACGTGACTCCAACACCACTCATCGTCGCGCCCCTAGGGGCTAGCGTGTCGGCCGAGGCAATGTGGAGCATCGATGAGTCCTGAACCTTCGGGCGGCCCGCTGGTGCGCTGGCAATCTGAAGTGGTCGATCAGGCCAGGTTGGTCGCTTACCTCGTTCGTTGGATCGTGCTCGGCGCCGCCGTCGGTGGGTTGGCCGGCGTGTCGTCGTACGTGTTGCTCGAAGGTCTCGACCGAATCGCGCGGTTTCGCGTGCAGCACGACTGGTTGCTCTGGCTGTTGCCCGCAGCCGGGCTCATCGTCGGCACGGCCTACCACTACTTCGGCGGTCGGGCCGGTGAGGGCAGCTCCCTTCTGATCGATGAGATCCACGAGCCAACGGCGTGGGTGCCCCGACGGATGGCGCCGATGGTGTTGCTCGGCGTGGGTGACGCACCTGTTCGGTGGTTCGGCCGGGCGGGAAGGCACCGCGCTGCAGATGTCGGGCAGCCTCACCGATGTGCTCGCCCGCGTGCTGCGGCTCGACGAGAGCAATCGGCGCCTGCTGTTGGTGGCCGCGCTGGGCGGTGGGTTCGGTGCCGTGTTCGGCGTGCCGCTGGCCGGAGCAGTGTTCGCGCTCGAGGTGCAGTCGATCGGCCGCGTTCATTACGAAGCGTTGGTGCCAGCGCTGACGGCATCGCTGGTGGGCGACCTGGTCGTGTCGGGCCTGGGGTATCACCATGCTCTGCGTCCGCAGCTGCTGGTCGACCTCGATGGTTGGCTGGTCGCGAAGGTGGCAGTGGCCGGGCTGGTCTTCGGCCTCGCCGGCGCAGCATTCGTGGAACTGACGCACGCCATCAAGCGACTCATGGCCGCCAGGGTCCGCTGGATGCCCGCCCGCCCGGTGATCGGAGGGTTCGCTGTGATCGGTCTGGCTGCGCTGTTCGGGCACGACTACCTGGGTCTGTCGTTGCCGCTGATCGACCGCGCGTTGCAAGGCGATCGGCTGAGCTTTGCCGTGTTCGCGTTGAAGATCGTCGGCTCGGGCGCCGTGGTGCCCATCGCGGTGGGGTGCGTGGTGTCGTACGTGTTCTCGAGTCACCGCGGCATCTACACCAGTCAACGCATCGGGGCCTCGAAGGGTCCGGTACCGATTCTGGGACTACCCACGCTTCGATCGTGGGCCGAACGCCGTGGAGGCACCGATGGAGAATGACGATCCGAGCCTGGACGATCCGACGATCAGCGACGAAGAGTCCCGAGCGGCCATGCGCGCGTTCCTGCAACGCAGCGAGGTACGCCTGTCGACGATCCACCGTGTGGGGCAGGCCTTGCTGGGTGGCTCGGCGTTGGTGCTGCTGCTGCCGCTGTTCCTTCGCGATGCCTTCCCCAAGATGATGACCGTCATCACGTCGTCGTATGACGCCAACCAGCCCTGGCTGCCGATGGTGGGAATCGGCATCGCTGCGTCGTTGGTCATCCTGCTGCCGATACCGGCGATCTTCCTGATGTTCGGTGACCTGTTGGGCTTCTACTTCACGAGCAACACGTTCGGGGCCGCACCCTCGAAGGCCGGCTCCGACGACGAACGGGTGGTGTTCAACCCGCGCTTCATCCTGCCCGGTCTGGGGTTCAACCACGATGAACTGAGCCCACGCACGCGAGAGGCGCTGGCCGCAGGCCGCAACGACGAATGGACCCGCGCTCTGCTGGTGCCGCGTAGTGATGATGATCGGGGATGGCGCGACCGGTTCGATACGCGCACCTTCGAGGTGTGGGGCGTCATGGCTGACGAAGGCCACGAGGGCGATTCCGAGCGGATGCGCCAGGCATTTCGCCTCGCGGGGCTGCATCGCGACCGCACACTCGCGCTCGATGTGGCGCGTACAGAGGCGTTGATCGCCAAGCACGTCCTGGTCATTCGCACGGTGGTGCTGCGATATTGCAAGGCACTCTTGCTGCTCATCGCCACCACGGTGGTCACGCTCGCCGCGTCGGGTGTGGTCGACCAAGCCATCCGCGAAGATCCGGATGGCGGCCGGTTCGTATCGGGCTTCCCCGATCGGTCGCTGTTCCTCGTGGCCCTCGTGTACGTGCTGTGGGCGCCGCTCGCGGCGCGCAGTGTGACCGCTCCGTTACGGATGATCCAGCGGCACACCCCCGGCGTTGGCGAGCACCGCGACGTCTATCGAGACAAGTTCACCACACAGTTCGAGTCGGCGATGATCCTGGTGACGTTCGTCGTGCTGGTGACAGCCGGTACCACGATGGTGCTCGCCGGGTACGCGGCCGCCCGAGGTACCGGTCTTGCGATCGGGCTCGGCCTTGCCGCCGCGGGCACGGCGGTGTGGGTGGCCTCGCTGCGCGACTACCGCGGCAATGCCCGCGACACGGTCGACGCAGTGCGCATGTTCGCCACAGGCCATACCGCTCCGAAGCCGTCCGAAGCGATGCGCCGCGAGCGCGCCGCGCGGCGCGAACCGAGTTGATTCAACCAAGTCCGGGTTCGGACGTGATGATCTTGACTTCCTCGGTGGAGCGCACCTGACCGGGAGTCTGGTAGCTGGTGATCGACGACACACCCATCACCAGTTCGGCCGCGACCGCCGCCAACAGGCCGGGCACGATGAACGATGGACGACCCCCCCCACGAACTCACTGCCGGTGTTGGCAGCGGTTACGCGCGCGGCCGCGGCCGCTTCGTCGACGGAACGACCAACTGCGATCGCGCCGGCGGAATCATCGATGCGGAATCGGTGACGATGCGAATGTTGGGCGATTCACGTTGGCCGCCGTGCTAGTCGGAACTTGGTGAGGATCATTGCCGACCCGGCAAGCGCGAACATGGGCAGCCCACCGGTCGGGGCAGGCCCCCACGCGTTCGGCAGCCTCCGTCGCCACCACAGCAGAGCGGCGGCCACCCAGACCGCACATGAGAGCCATGTGGTTCGCTCAGCATTGCGGCTCGCTGTCGCGCTGGCGATGGCGACGGCCGTGTCGATGGGGAAGAACGCAGGGAACACAGCGAGACAGGCGCCCGCGCTGGTCGCTACGCCCTTGCCGCCCTTTCCCTTCGACCACACCGGCACGATGTGCCCGGCGATCGACGCTGCGGCGCCCATGTAGGCACCGGCAGGGCCGGCCAGAGCACGCCCGAGCGAACCCGCGAGTGCCCCCTTGCCCATGTCGGCGGCCAGGACGGCAAGACCCCATCGTTTGCCCAACACCGCTGCGGCGTTGGTGGCACCGGGGTTACCGCTGCCCTCGGCTCGCAGGTCGACGACACCTGAGCGGGCCAGCCGGGTGGCGATGTCGGCCGATGGCAGGGTGCCGACGAGATAGCCGGCCAGGGCTCCAGCAGTGATGCGCGCCGGGCGGGTCATAGCGCTCGATCATCGCGCGCCGACGACGCGTTCGTCGCGGTGGGTCGATCGAAATGCGTGGTGGTCTCGGTGGTGACGGCGAACTGTCCAGCGATCGCGATGGTTGCCCACGCCATTGCCTCATCGAAACCCCATCGATCGTCGGTGGTCGGCGTCAGATTGGTCGCCTCGCGTGCGGCGACCAGACCGCCGACACCTCCACCAATGACGACCACGTTGTACTTGGTCATCAGGTGGGGAAGCGACCGATGAGCTGCACGATCTCGTCGGCGACTTGTGGCCCGCAGTCCTCCTGGATGAAGTGGCTCGCGGTGTACACCGTGTGCTCGACACCGGGCAGGCTCGCCCCTGGGATGCGACTGCGGAAGTCGGCACCTGCCTGCAGGCGAGTGTGCGGGCAGTGGTCGCCCCACACGGTGAGCACGGGCTTGGTGGTCCATTGCTCGAGCACGGTCCACGCCGCGTCGTTGTTGAGCCGCTCGACGTCGTCGGCGGTGATCGGCACCAGCATGGGAAATCGACGGGCCCCGGCGCAGTACTGCTGCGTGGGGAATGGGGCGTCGTATGCGGCCAACGTCGAGTCGCAGACCGGTGTGAGGCACCATCCGGCCACCACCTTCGACGGCCACAGTTCGGCCACCTCTTGGCTGTACACGCGCCACGCGGGGAAGTAGAAGGCCGGGCCAGGCACCACGAATGCGTGAACGAGATCGGGATCGATGTGGTCGTCGTCGGTGACCGTCGCCCGCCCGTCGATGCCGAGCATGGCCTGCAGTTGCTCGCCGCTGAACGGCTGCTGGGCCTGCAGACCGGGGAGCGCCGGACCACTGCCGGGAAGGCCCGTGTTGGAGAACACGGCGCGGGAGAACCGGGCGTTGTTGTCGGCCACCACCCGGCCGCCGATGAGGCCGCCCCAGTCCTGGCCGAAGAATGTCATGTTCGTCAGGTCGAGTTGCTCGATCAGTGTGTTCACCCAGCGGACGTGATTGCTGTACGTGTAGTCGGTCTGCTCGATCGGCTTGTCGGAACGTCCGAACCCGATGAGGTCGGGCACGATCACCCGCAACCCAGCCTCGACCAGTGGTGGGATCATCGAGCGGTAGAGGTAACCCCACATCGGCTCACCGTGCAGCAGGAACACGGTCTCGGTTGCGTCCGCGGGACCTGCATCGACGTAGGCCATACGCAGGCCGGGTTCGACATCGATGTAGTGCGCAGCGTACGGGTAGTCGGTGATCGCGGCGAAGCGTTCATCGGGTGTGCGGAGTACCCCGTCGCGAGGTTGCGTCGACACCGTCACCTTTGTCCTGGAGTCATGTAGAACCAGATCGGGAACTTCACCCCGGCGTCGCGCATGGCTGCACGGGCAGCCAGCATGGTGGCGCCGGCTTCGGTGCGCTCGAAGAACCACGACTCGAGCGATCGACCGCCAGGAACCGGCCCTTCGACGAGCTCGAGCGCGGCCTCCTCGTAGTAGGTGCGAATGTCGTGGCAGGCGGCGATGGTGTTGCCGCCAGGAAGTCCGGCGGTTGACCACTCGGCGCCTTCGGCGATGGCGTGCAGCGCGCCCACCGCGTTGGGTACCTCGTCGGGTCGCATGACGCGCCCCACCGAGGTGACACCGCGGCGAGCCACCGAGCGGTCGTACGCCTTGCGCAACCCGCGGGCCTCGTCGACAGCAGGGGGAAGTGAGGGATCGAACCGGGGTGGGAGCGAGCAGCTGGCCGGTTCGTCGTCGGCTTCGATGACGTCGGGATGTTCCACGAACACGGGTCCGCTCGGTGCTTCGAGCAGCGCAAACGCCCGCGCGAGTACGTCGTGCTGGAACGCCGGGTCGCTCGGGATGCCGAGCGGCCGACCGAGGGGAAATTCGCAGTGCAAGGTACGCGGTGGCGACACCTTCTGGGCCATTTCGCGGACGGATGACAACACGACGGTGGCGATGCCTGCTGCTTCGAAGACGTGGGCGAGCACACTCACGGTGCGCGTGCACAGCGGTCAAACGGGAGTGAGCAGCACCACGTCGACCCCGTCAGAGCGCAACTGCGCAGCGGCCGCCGGGCCGGTGTCGAGTCGGATGATTGCCACGTCGTCGGGTTGATTGCCGGCGAACGAGACATGCCGCGGTGCGACGCCACCGATGACGCCCTGTGCGGCGAGTTCTTCGAGGCGGTCGATCGGGTAGACGACGTTGAGGTCGGCGGCGAGTCCGCTGTGGTCGAAGTTCGGGCTCCAGTGGCCGAGTACGAGGTCGCGGCGGTGGCGGTCGATCAGCCGGTACCCCGTGTCGCCTGCAGTGAACGCATCGCTCTCGGGCGTGTGCAGCGCCGCCGAGGTGACGATGGCGACGGTGGCTTTGGCCAGCGGCACAGGTGTGACCCACGCAGGGTTGGGGAAGGTGGGCGCCGGCAGGGTGGCCGAGTGTGCCCGCATTGCCTGATCGCCGTTCATGCCGATTGCTCCTCGGTGGTGATTGCCACAGGTGTGGCGAGAGACAGAACGTGCCCGGTCGATGGCTTGGAGGCCCCATCGACTACTTCGGTGTACGCAGCCTTTGTCGCATCAGGCCCGCTGCCACGCTCGACTTCGAGCCATGTGTCGCTGAAGTCGGCGAAGCCCTTGAAGGCGGCGCCAACCCGCTTCATCACCTCACCCGGACCCCAATCGTCGTTGCGCTTGACGATCTGCCCGGGGGCGAAGAAGAACTCGGGCGTAGCGCCGGGCAGATCGGTGGGGCGCGGCGAGTCGTCTCGGTGTGTGCCGCCCACCATGCACGATGCCCGCAGGTTGTGGCCGAAGTGGTGGTGAATGGTGCTGAGCACCTGGCTGTCGCCGGCCATGTCGACGACGGCGGTGGGCACGTGAGCGTCGAGCGAGGTGACCGCGTCGTAGGTGATGACCTGGTCGTAGCAACCGAGCGCGACGACTGCATCGAGGTTGCGGGCCGAGGTGATACCGACCGAATGCAGCCTGCGTAGTTGCAGGCAGAAACCCAAGGCGATCGATGTCTTGCTCGATGCGCTGGTGACCGACACCGATTCGGCACCGAAGTCGTTGTTGTCGGAGAAGTAGTCGTCGACGAGGTACGAGGTGATGAACAGGCCACGCAGCAGCGCCACCTGTGCTTCGCGTTCGGGTCGATAGAACGGATCGCTCGTGACGTTCTCGAACTGTCGGTACGCGGGGGCATGCTTGGCGCGGTGCTCACCGCTGTCCCAGACGCCAGAGCCACGTGCCGACGCGGTGAGGACATGCTCGCCGGCCATGGGGAAGAAGCCAAAGTATCGGCCGCCAACGGCGACGTCGGGGTGGGCCGACTCGATGATCTCGCCGTGGCCCATCACCGGCACGCGTCGGTACTCGCTGCCATCGGTCACGGGGAAGAACTCGAGGTAGCCGAGGAACGACCCGGCGGTCGCGTAGGTGATGTTGTTGGCCGTGAGCGCGAACTCGTCGACCCTGAATCGAACCTGACCATCAGCGAGTGCCTCGCGGGTCTGCTCGACCACACGGGTGTCGTGCAGGTCGGCGGGATTGACCTGGAAGTCGAGAAAGTGGTGGTGCGTCATTGGTGTTCTCCCTCGCTGACAAGTGGTTCGCAGCCTGTTCCGTGCAGGATCGCGTCGACAGCGATTCGATCGGCGGCAGTGAGCGCACCGTACTGCTTGCGCAACCACTGCAGACACTTGCCCTGGTAGGCGAAGGCGCCATGCCGGTATTCGTGGTTGTCGATCAACGCGACCACCTCGTCGCGTCCGTGCTGCAACGCATCGGCATTGGCCAACAGGAACGGGGCGTAGGTGCGACCGATCTCGTGCAGCAGTGCCATCGTGGTGGCCGGCAGACTCGACCGGTCGAACCAGTCGGTGGCGGCGGGGTCGGGCCACCACGACAGGTCGTCGAGCATGTCGGTCCACACCACCACGCGCGGTGCCTCGTCGACGGCGATCGTGGCCGAGTCGGGATCCCAACGAGCCAACTGCGACAGTTGTCCGAACACGCCGAAGTCGCTGCATCCCGGTCGGTTCCCGCACAGGAAGTCGTGCTCGGTGAGGTGCTCTTCGAGCACGCGTAACATGCGCAGGTAGCTGGACTCGATGGTGGCGCGGTTGGCGTCGGTGGAACCGACCAGTGCGGTGCGCCCGATCTGCCGGTCAGTGATGAAGCGCTTCATCGCACCGAACTGACGGTCGGCGACGTGCAGGCCCTGGGCAAGCGGCAGCAGGCTGCTGGCCTTGTTGATCGCGCCCGGGTACCGGTGATGCCAGCGATAGTGGTACATCGCTTTGGTGACCCACTCGTCGCCGTAGTCCTCGATCAGGTAATCGATGAACGCCACCACCGGGTCGGTGGGCACGAGGCTCCTGCCACCGGGGAACATGCTCTCGAGTCACATGATCTGCGAACTCGAGTCGACCATCGCCTCGGTGTACTTGCCCTGGTCGTCAGGGAAGGCGATTGCGGGGATGAGCGCAACAGGCACCGGAGGGAAGTCGACGTCCCAACGCGAACCGCGCGGAACCCATTGGAATGGAATACGGCGGTAGCGCAACACGCCGCGCATCTTGAGTGAATACGGCGACCCGTAGGCGCCGGCAATCTTGAGGGGATAGCCCATCGCGGCGAACCTAACAGTTGGCACGGTCTATGACAAGAGTCGTGGACGGTGGGTATGGCGTCGTGGGTTACCCTGATAGCCGAGGAGGCAAACGATGACCAAGGTCCTGGTGGCACTCGATGAATCGCCCACCTCGCTCCGCGCCGCGCGAGAAGCTGCCCGGTTGTTCCCGAACGCAGAGGTTCTGGTGGTGAACGTCATCCGCCAGGTGGTGCCATGGGGCTTGGTGGGCGAGTTCGGCGCGGTCTACCCGGTGGCGTTGGTCGATCTGCCCGTCGAGGAGCAGTCGACCGACGAGATCGTCGCACTTGCGGGTTCGGCCGGCCTCGACGACGTCGAGGTAATCACCGTCGAGGGCGATCCGGCAGCAGCGATCTGCGCAGCGGCGGAAGCCCACGACGTCGATGTGGTCGTGATCGGTTCACACCACAAGGGCATGCTGCGTCGGTTGTTCGACCCATCGGTGGCCGAAGCCGTGGTGCATCGCACGCATCGCCCGGTGCTCGTGGTGAGCGAGTCGCCTCGCACGGCCTGACATCCAGGTCTGGGCGCTGATAGTCACGGGCTGACTATCATGCTCGAATGAGGTCGTCGGCTCGGTTCCTTGCAGCTGTCGTTGTCCTTGGTCTGGTCGCGTCGTGCAGCACGTCCACAGCGCCGGCGGCAGCGAATCCGGGCCAGACGTTGGTGGTGTTCGCCGCATCGTCGTTGACCGATGCGTTCGGTGACATCGGCGCCGACTTCGAGGCCGCCAACCCTGATGTGCACCTGGTCTTCAACTTCGCCGGATCGAGCGACCTCGTCAAGCAGGTCGAGCAGGGCGCCCCCGCCGACGTGGTGGCGACTGCCGACGACCAGAACATGCAGAAGCTGACAGCCGCATCGGAGACCGGCGGCCAACCGGTGATTTTTGCATCGAACACGATGGCCATCCTGGTCGAGTCCGGTAACCCCACCGGTATTGCGCAGGTTGGCGATCTTGCCCGCGCCGATCTGATCGTCGTGCTGTGCGGCCCCTCGGTGCCATGTGGAGCGGCAGCGGCCGCCGTGTTGCGCGCCGCTGCTGTCACGGTGGTTCCCAGGAGCTATGAGAACAGGGTCAAAGGTGTGGTCACCAAGGTGGTCACGGGCGAGGCCGACGCCGGCATCGTGTTCGTGACCGATGTGCTCTCTGCCGGCGGTGCTGCGCAGGGTGTCGACATCCCAACTGACGTCAACGTGGTGACGCACTATCCGATGGTGCGTACGGCCTCTGCTGCCCACCCTGAACTTGCCGACGCGTTCATCGAGTACGTCGGCGGCGCCCACGGCCAGGCCGTGCTCGCGTCATACGGTTTCGGTGCTCCATGAGTGTCCCTCGGCGGCCGCGCCGCTCGCGTGGTGGTGGCGCGCCGCTCCCATTGCTGGTGGTGGCGGGCCTCGCCACCTGCTTCTTCGCCCTGCCGTTGGTGGGGCTCATCTGGCGGGCGCCGTGGAGCAGTGCATGGACGTACCTCAGCTCCGATACGGCGGTGACCGCGCTTCGGCTCTCGATCGTCTGCTCGCTGTGGTCGACGCTGATCTCGGTGTTGTTCGGCGCGCCGCTCGCCTGGGTGTTGGCGCGGGTCCCGTTCCCTGGTCGATCGTTGGTGCGCGCGTTGTGCACGCTGTCGATGGTGCTGCCGCCAGTGGTGGGCGGTGTCGCACTCTTCTTCGCACTGGGGCGTCGGGGGCTGGTGGGGCAGTGGCTCGATCGATGGTTCGGCCTCACCTTGCCGTTCACCACCGCCGGTGTCGTGATCGCCCAGACGTTCGTGGCGATGCCGTTTCTCGTGATCACCGTCGAGTCGGCGCTGCGCCAACTCGACACCCGCTACGAGGAGGCGGCCCGAACCCTGGGCGCTTCGAAGTGGCGGACGCTGCGAACCGTCACGCTGCCGGCCGTACGGCCGGCGCTGATCGCCGGTGCCGTGCTGGCGTGGGCGCGAGCACTTGGCGAGTTCGGTGCCACCATCACGTTCGCGGGCAACTTCCCCGGAACGACGCAAACCCTGCCCTTGGCCACCTATGTGGCACTCGAGACGAATTACGAGCAAGCGATCGTGCTCGCGTTGCTGCTCATCGCGGTCTCGTTCGCGGTGCTGGTCGCACTGCGCGATCGATGGCTCGGGCAGGCACGACAGTTCGATCCCAGGGCGATGGCATGAGTCTCGCGGTCGATGTCCAGTTGGTGCTCGGGTCGCTCGAGCTCGATGTCGAATTCAGCGTGGCAGCGGGCGAGGTGCTGGCTCTCCTCGGCCCCAACGGGGCGGGCAAGAGCTCGACGTTGCGGTGCCTCGCCGGTGTCGTTCCCCTGGACGGTGGGAGCATCGAGCTCGACGACATAGTGGTCGATTGCCCAGCCGATGACGTGCTCGTGGCGCCCGAGCATCGAAGGGTCGCCATGGTGTTCCAGGACTATCTGCTGTTCGAACACATGAGCGTGATCGACAACGTTGCGTTCGGGGCACGCGCACGTGGCGCGACGAAGGCCGATGCGCGGCGCGCTGCATCGCAGTGGCTGGCGCGTGTCGGGCTCAGCGAACACGGTGCGCGCAGACCCCATTCGTTGTCTGGCGGTGAGGCGCAGCGAGTGGCGCTGGCTCGAGCGTTGGCGACGAACCCTCGGCTGTTGCTGCTCGATGAGCCGCTCGCGGCGCTGGACGCTGGGGCGCGAACCCTGATGCGGCGCGATCTCGGTCAGCACCTGAGTTCCTTCGACGGCATGACCGTGCTGGTGACCCACGACCCCGTCGACGCCTACGCTCTGGCAGATCGTGTCGCCGTCGTCGAAGGTGGTCGGATCGTGCAGGTCGGTTCGCTTGCCGAGGTGACGGCGCATCCTCGCTCTCGCTACGTCGCCGATCTCGTCGGGATGAACCTGGTGAGTGGCGTCGTCCGCGACCACCTGCTCGTCACCGAATCCGGTGGGGAAGTAGTGGTCGCCGATGCACAGCCGGGGCCCTCGTTCGCGGTCATCCGCCCGCAGGCGATTTCGCTGATGCGCGAGGCGCCCGCCGGTGTGAGCGCACGCAACATCTGGCATGGGGTCGTCAGCGACGTCGACGTGCTGGGCGAGCGTGTTCGCGTCAGCGTGGCCGGCCCGCTGCCCCTGACCGCCGAGATCACCGCTGCGGCGCTCGAGTCGATGCGGCTGCGGCCCGGCGACGGTCTCTACCTCGCGGTGAAAGCCACTGACATCGAGGTCTACCCTGCATGAGCGGGTTGCGCGTCAGCCCCTCACGAACGAAAGGACGCCAGTGATGGAAGAGATCCAACGAACCGACGACGAGTGGCGTGAGCTGCTCACCCCTGAGCAGTTCGCCGTCCTGCGCGGCGCCGGCACCGAGCGTCCGTGGAGCGGCAAGTACGTCGACGATCACTCCGATGGCACCTACCGCTGTGCAGCGTGCTCCTCTGAACTGTTCGACTCGACGACCAAGTACGAGTCGGGTAGCGGCTGGCCGAGCTTCTACGAGCCCAAGGTGGCCGACGCCGTCGAACTCGTCGAGGACCGTTCCCACGGCATGCTGCGAACCGAAGTCCGATGTCGCCGATGCGGGTCGCACCTCGGCCACTTGTTCGATGACGGTCCGGCGCCGACCGGGCAGCGGTTCTGCATGAACAGCCTGTCGCTCGACCTCGTGACGCAGACCGCACCCGAGCGAGATGGCACCTCCGACACTCAGTGAATGGGCGTGCCTCGGCGTGCTCTATCCGTCGCCGGCACACGGCTTCGCGGTGGCGGCCCGGCTCGCGCCGTCGGCCGATGTGGGCCGTGTGTGGTCGGTGTCGCGGCCGCTCACCTACCGATCACTCGATCAACTCTCGGCGCGGGGTTACATCGCGGCGACCGGTCACGAACCCGGCATCGCCGGTGGTAATCGCACCATCTTGTCGGCGACCCGGCTGGGTCGGGCCCGATTCCGTACATGGATGGCCGACGCGACACCGCACCTTCGCGATCTGCGCAGCGAACTGCTGCTGAAGCTGGTGCTCGGCCCGCTCTGCGGGATCGACCTGGCTCCGATGCTTCGCGACCAGCAGGTGAGGGTCACTCAGATCGCCGCTGGCTTGCAGCGTGACATCGAGGTTGGCGGTGCCGTTGACCTGGTGACACTCTGGCGTTTGGAGTCATCTCGCGCGGCCTTGCGTTTCCTCGATCAGGTCGGTTCTGGCTCTGCTTCGTCGCGGATACCTACTGCGAGTAGATTTAGGTCATGAACAACCCATTGTTTGACCTCACCAACGATGTCGCCGTCGTGACCGGCGCCGGTCGCGGTATCGGCGAAGGCATCGCATCCACCCTCGCCGATGCCGGAGCGGCAGTGGTGTGCGCGGCTCGTCGAGTCGACGAGATCGAGCGCGTCGCTGCCGACATTCGCGCCAGAGGCGGACGCGCCATTGCGGTCGCCACCGACGTCTGCGACAACGACGCAGTCGAAGCACTGGCCCAGGCTGCCAAGAACGAGTTCGGCGGGCTCGACATCTGGGTGAACAACGCCGGTGGGTCTCCCATCCAGGCGCCGCTGATCACCCTCGATCCAGCCGAGTGGGATGCGACGCTGCGGCTCAACCTCACTGCAGTGTGGATGTGCACGCGCATCGCCGCCGCGCACCTGAACGATGGCGGTCGAGTGGTGAACATCTCGTCACGAGCCGCCGACACGCCCATGCCCGGCAGTGGCCACTATGCGGCGGCGAAGGCCGGCGTGAACTCGCTCACCCGCACGTTCGCCAAGGAACTCGGGCCGCGCATTCGGGTGAACTGCATCATGCCCGGCGCCGTGCCCACCGAGATCATGATGACAGCGTTGAAGCTCACCGACTCCGACCTGCCCAATCTCGAACGTCGTCTGCGGCTGCCAGCCGGGCGACTCGGAACGCCACAAGACCTCGGCGCAGCCGTGCTGTATCTCACCTCGCCCGCAGCCGAATGGGTGACCGGCCAGATCATCGCCATCGACGGAGGAATGTGATCATGACCACCACAGAGAACCACCACATCGTGCTTGCGAGTCGGCCGACCGATGGCTTTCGGGCCACCGACCTGCGTCTCGAGACCGAAGCGGTCGTGCCGCTCGGGGCAGGGCAGGTGCGCGTCGAGGTCGACACGCTGTCGGTCGATGCGTTCATCAGAACGACGCTCAATGCCGACAGCTACCACCAGTCGGTCGCCGTCGGCGGCAAGGTGATGGCGCTCGGTGTGGGCCGGGTGCTCGAGAGCGCCGACGATTCATTTGCGGTGGGCGACACCGTGTTTGGCCCGCTTGGCGCGCAGACGATCTCGCAAGTGCCTGCCCCGTTTCTGCAAAAGGTCGATGTCAGCACCGTGCCCGCCCGTTCATACCTCGGCGCGCTCGGTCTCACCACAGGTCTTACCGCATACTTCGGCATCGTCGATGTCGGCGCGGTAGGCCCCGGCGACACGGTGGTCGTGTCGGGTGCGGCCGGCGCAGTCGGCTCGTTTGCCGGTCAGATCGCGCGTCTGCGGGGGGCGGCGAAGGTCATCGGTATCGCCGGCGGCGCGGCCAAGTGCACGTTCCTCGTCGACGAGCTCGGCTTCGATGCGGCGATCGACTACAAGAACGAGGTGGTTGCCGATCGACTCTGTGACGTGGCACCCAACGGCATCGACGTGTTCTTCGACAACGTCGGCGGCGGCATTCTCGACGACGTGCTCTTTCAGATCAGCGAACGTGCCCGGGTGGTGATCTGCGGCGCCATTTCACAATACGAGCACATGGAATCTGTGTCGGGGCCGACGAACTACCTGAAGCTCGCCGAACGACACGCGCGCATGGAGGGCTTCGCGGTGACGCACTTCACCGAGCACTTCCCCCGTGCGCAGGCCGACCTCATGGGGTGGCTCACCGGCGGTGATCTGGTCGTGCACGAGCATGTCGAGCATGGCATCGAGAGCTTCCCCATGGCACTCCAGAAGCTGCTGACGGGCGGCCACACCGGCAAGCTGCTCGTGCAGGTCAACGCCAACGCGTCTTGAGGACGAACGGCCCTGGTGTCGTCGAGGGCTCCCGACAAGACTGAGCGCATGCACGTGAACCCCGACGCCAGCTTGGGCACCCTGGTAACCCGACTTCCCGAACTCGCGCGGATCTTCGAACAGTACGGTCTCGACTACTGCTGCGGCGGCGCGCAGTCGTTGCGCGACGCATGCCGTGCCGCGGGCGTCGACGTTGCCGCCGTGGTTGACGACCTCGCGCGGTTGCCAGCCAGGGCCGAAGTTGCCGAGTGGGCGTCGATGGGAGCCGCTGAACTGGTCGATCACCTCGAGTCCACGCACCATCGCTATCTCTGGACCGAGCTTCCCCGTATCCAAGTGCTGGTCGACAAGATCGAGGCTGTGCACGGTGGGCGCCACCCCGAACTCGCAGAGGTAGCGAAGTGCTATGCCGAGGTGCGAGCCGATCTCGAGCCGCATCTACACAAAGAAGAGCAGGTGCTGTTCCCGATGATTCGTGAACTTGCGAGCGCGACGACCGCGCCCACATTCCACTGCGGCTCGCTGCGGAATCCAATCTCGGTGATGCTCGTCGAGCACGACGCAGTTGGTGCCCTACTGGCACGGCTGCGCACACTCACCGGCGGATACGAACCGCCGGCCGACGGTTGTGCCACGTATGAGGCCTGCTATGCCGCGCTCCGTGAACTCGAAGCCGACACGCACCTGCACATCCACAAGGAGAACAATCTGCTGTTCCCGATGGTGCAAGGGCTGGAAGCCGGCCGCGTCAGCGTGTGAGTTCGGCGAGCAGGGCCACGACGCGCTGTTCGATTTCGTCGCGAATCGGGCGCACCGCCGCAATGCCCTGACCGGCCGGATCGGGGAGTGCCCAATCGAGGTAACGCTTTCCGGGGTAGAACGGGCACTCGTCGCCACAGCCCATGGTGATCACCACGTCGGAGGCTTGTACAGCGGCATCGTCGAGTCGCTTCGGGGTGGCGCCGTTGCCCAGCAGATCGATGCCGACCTCGGCCATTGCCGCAACCACTGCCGGGTTGATCGAGTCGGCCGGGGCCGTGCCCGCGGACCGCACCACCACATTGGCGCCACCGTGATGAGTCAGAAATGCAGCGGCCATCTGCGAGCGGCCGGCGTTGTGGATGCACACGAAGAGCACCTCGGGAACGGGTTGGTCAGGCATGACTCGCCGCGCTGGTAGGTGCTGGACTGGTAGGTGCTGGGTACAGAAATCGGATGAGTGCGAACGCCAGCACGGCGCCGATGACCTGCATGCCGATGAACATAGGTGCTGACGACGGTTTGATTCCGGCAAACGAGTCGGACAGCATGCGCGCCAACGTGACGGCCGGGTTGGCGAAGCTCATCGACGACGTGAACCAGTACGCGCCCCCGATCCACACGCCAACCGCATACGGCACCGCTGCGGAACGGCCCGTGCGCACACAGCCATGAATGACCAACAGCAGGCCGATGGTCGCCACTACCTCCGACAACCACAGTGCGCCGGACGAGCGGCTGTGGGTCGAGAACTCGATCGCCGGCAGTTCGAACATCAGGTTGGCGATGATCGCCCCGATGCCCCCGCCGATGGTTTGCGCTGCGCTGTAGAGCACTGCGTCGCGGGTGCTGATGGCGCCCAGAAGCCGATCGACAAGGGTGACGACCGGGTTGAAGTGGGCGCCCGACACCGCGCCGAACATGAGGATCAGACCGATCAACGCGCCGGCGGTGGCTGCAGCATTTTCGAGTAACTGGAGCCCGACGTCGGTGGACAAACGGCTGGCCATGATGCCAGAGCCGATGACGGCGATGATGAGGAATGCGGTTCCGAGCGCCTCGGCGACGAGGCGACGACTCAACGGGTTGTGATCCACGATGGCGTCGAATTGAACGATGGCGTCATCCCTCCACCATGCCACGTCGCGACGGTCGCAGTGGCAATCGTTAGGGTGCGCCCATGACCTCTTTGCCGACCTCTCTGCCGACCTCATCGCTCCAGCTCCGCTCGCTCGTGACCGCCGACGGATCGCTCGAGCTCTCGCTGGCCGATGTCGAGGTGACCGCTCCTGGCGCCGACCAGGTTCTCGTGCAAGTCGAGGCCGCGCCGATCAATCCGAGCGATCTTGGGTTGCTGTTCGGTGCAGCCGACATGACCACAGCCACGGTCTCGGGCTCCGCCGACCGGCCGGTCGTCACTGCATCCATTCCCGCCTCGATGATGCGCGCGATGACCGCTCGCATCGGCGAATCCATGGCAGTTGGCAACGAGGGTTCCGGTGTGGTGGTTGCCGCCGGCTCATCGCCCGCGGCGCAGGCGTTGCTCGGCAAGACGGTGGGCGTGCTTGGCGGTTCGATGTACTCGCAGTACCGCTGTCTGCAGGTCTCCCAGTGCCTCGCGCTGCCTGATGGCACCACGGCAGAGCAGGGCGCATCGTGTTTCGTCAACCCACTCACCACACTCGGCATGGTGGGCACCATGCGACTGGAAGGCCACACCGCTCTGGTGCACACCGCAGCCGCATCCAACCTGGGCCAGATGCTTACCAAGCTGTGCGTCGCCGACGGCGTTCCACTGGTGAACATCGTCCGTAAGCCAGAGCAAGCGGAGCTGTTGCGGTCGATCGGCGCCACGTACGTGTGCGACTCGTCGCTGCCCACGTTCATGGACGACCTCACCGCCGCGCTGGTGGCCACCGGTGCGACGTTGGCGTTCGACGCCACGGGAGGCGGCAAGCTGGCGAGCCAGATCCTCACATGCATGGAGGCGGCAGCAAACGCGACCGCCAAGGAGTACAGCCGTTACGGGTCGACCACCCACAAGCAGGTCTACATCTACGGCGGGCTCGATCGCAGCCCCACCGAACTCACCCGCAGCTTCGGTATGGCCTGGGGCATCGGCGGCTGGCTGCTCACCCCGTTCCTCATCAAGGTCGGCGCCGAGGAAGGCCAGCGCCTTCGCGAGCGGGTGGCCAACGAGATCACCACCACGTTCGCCAGCAGCTACACCAAGCGGGTGTCGCTTGCCGAAGCCCTGTCACTCGAGGCAATCGCCGTGTACGGCAAGCAGGCAACCGGCGAGAAGTATCTGGTGACACCGAACGCGTGATGCGTCAGGGTGTGGAACCGACTCACCGGCCGATGTCCTGTTCGTGCGCCCACAGGTCGAACACGCGGATTGGCAGGCTCGCCGAGAGCGGCCGCTCACCGAACGGACCCTTGACCACGTGGTCGAACGGGGGCAGTTCGATGTCGGTTCAGGAGCGCCGCGTCGACCATGTCGGCGAGGGTGGGCGTGTTCACGGCGCGAGGTTCGCACACAGTTCGACCGTGACGAGGCCGTCGGCTTTCGTTGCCAGCGCGTGGTCGAACGTCACGAGACGAGCATCCAACTCCACGGCAGCCGTGACCACCAAGGCGTCGTTTCCTCGCAGCCCGACACGTCGGACCTCGGCATACACCGTCATGCTGCTCCGATCGATCGGATGCACCCGTAGCTGCGCGATCCGGCGAATCGACCGCCGTCGCGCCGCTGCGATCTCTGGACTTGCTGCCGTCGCGACTCCGGCCAACAGCTCGCCCACGGTGATCAGGCTGATGGTCGGCCACTCGGCCGACTCACGGACCATCCGCGCCACCGCCGCGTGCTGAGCCTCGACCAGTGCAATGACCGCGCTGGTGTCGAGCAGCAGGGTCACTGCGACTCGCGAAGCCGATCGGCTTCATCGTCGGCGCGACGTTCGACAAGCAACTGGTCGAGCCACCCTGTCTCGACCACCGGCGCAGCCTCCAACTCGTCCAACCACGCGGCGACCGTGGCGGACTGATTGATCGGGGTGATGCGCGCGACCGGCTCACCCGACCGTGTGATCACGACCTCCTCGCCACGCTCGACAGCATCGAGCACGTCCTTGGTGTGGTTCCTCAGTTCGCGCATCGCCACCCTCATGAGCCGACTGTAGCACTGCCTGTGCTACGGCGGGCTGCGACGCGTACGCCGGGATCAGACCTCGAGTTGGTGGCCGAGGGCCTGCACGGCCTCGATGAACTCGTCGATCATGTCGTAGACGACTTGAGCAGCAGGTTTCGTGGCATTCATCGTGCCCACGATCTGGCCCACGAAGTAGTTGCTGAGCTGCTCAGCGCCCGAACCCGCGCGATGTGCGGCGCGGTCGATTCGGGCGAGCGCCGCGTTCACCAAAATCGGCTGCATGGGCATGCCGAGCGGCTGCGGGGTGGCCGGATCGTCCCACTCGTCGGTCCACGCGGTGCGCAGCTGCCGAGCGGGTTTGCCGGTGCGTGAACGCGAACGCACGGTGTCGGACGACGTGGCGGCGAGGAATTTGCGCTTCACGGCGGGGTGCGTCTCGGCCTCGTCGGTGGTGAGCCACACCGAGCCGCACCACACACCCTGCGCGCCCAGAGCCATCGCCGCCGCCATCTGCCGACCACGCCCGATGCCGCCGGCTCCGAGCACCGGCACGGGGGCAACGGCATCGACGATCTCGGGGATGAGCACCATCGAGCCCACCTCGCCGGTGTGCCCGCCGGCCTCGGCCCCCTGGGCGATGATCATGTCGACACCGGCGTTCACGTGCCGCTCGGCGTGCTGCGCCTTGCCTGCCAGAGCGCCGATCAGCCGCCCCTCTTGCTTCACTCGTTGGATCATGTGCTCGGGCGGCGGACCAAGAGCGTTGACCACGAGAGCGGGTCGGTGGGCCAGAGCGATCTCGAGCAGCGGGTCGGCCTGGTTGGCCGAGAACGGAGCAGCGCCGCCCTCGCCGCCGAGCGCGCCACGCCGACCGCCCTCGCCGTCGGTGAACGTGGGCACGTCGTAGCGCCGCAAGATGTCGTCGACGAACGCGATGTGCTCGGCGGGGATGAGGCGGCGGATGTCGTCGAGGGTGTAGCCGCCCTCATCGGACCCGGCGTACTTGGCGGGCACGATGAGGTCGACACCGTACGGGAGCGAGCCGATCTCGTTCTCGATCCAGGCGAGGTCGATCTCGAGCTGCTCTGGTGAGTGCGCGACGGCCCCGAGCACCCCCATGCCGCCCGCCCTGGTGACGGCGGCAACAACGTCGCGGCAATGCGTGAACGCAAGAATCGGTACGTCGATGCCGAGCAGGTCGGTGATAGCGGTCTTCATGGGCCGACGGTACCGCCGTGCCGATGCCGATGCCGAATCCAGAAAGCGGGCAACGACTCCGTAGTATCCGGCCATGAAGTATCCGGCTATGGATCACGTGCTACTGGCCCCGCCATTGCAATCGCGGCTCGACCCCACGTCGGAACAGTTCGTGCAGAACCGGGCCGACATGCTCGAGCAGTTGGTGGTCATCGACGAACTGCTCGACCAGGCGGAAGCGGGTGGCGGGCCCAAGGCAATGGATCGCCTGCGTTCACGCGGCAAGCTGCCCGTACGCGAGCGCATCGCGAACGTGCTCGATCCCGACACCGCCTTCCTCGAGATCAGCGCGCTGGCAGGCTACGACTCCGACTACGCCATGGGTGGCGGAATGATCGTTGGCATCGGGGTCATCGCCGGCACCGAGTGCGTCATTCTCGCCAACGATCCGTCGGTGCTCGGTGGGGCACTCACCCCGTACGCCGGGAAGAAATGGATGCGTGCGCTCGAGATCGCTCGCGACAACGGCATCCCCTATGTCAGCTTCGTCGAGTCGGCAGGGGCCGATCTTCGTGTGCAGACCGACACCGGTGGCGGCCGCAAGGTGCAGACCGATCACTTCGCCGAGAGCGGCCGGTTCTTCTACGAGCTCATCGAGCTCTCGAAGCTGCGCATCCCCACCGTGTGCGTCGTGTTCGGTTCGTCCACTGCCGGCGGTGCATATCAGCCCGGTCTGTCCGACTACAACATCGTGGTGAAAGAGCAGTCGAAGATCTTCTTGGCCGGCCCGCCGCTGGTGAAGATGGCGACAGGCGAAGAAAGCGACGACGAGACACTCGGTGGCGCCAACATGCATGCCGAGGTGTCCGGATTGGGGGACTACTTCGCCGAGGACGAGATGGACGCCATCCGCATGTGCCGCGAGGTGGTGTCGCACCTCAATTGGCGCAAGGCGACACCCGCCCCGGTCGGCGCGGTCGACGAGCCCATCCACGATCCAGACGAGCTGCTCGGGCTGGTGAGTCGCGATCTGCGCCAGCCAGTCGACGTGCGCGACGTGATCGCCCGCGTGGTCGATGGCTCGCGCTTCGAAGAGTTCAAGTCGCGCTACGGCACCACCATCATCTGCGGCTGGGCGAGCATTCATGGCTACCCGGTGGGCATCATCGGCAACAACGGCGTGATCTATCCCAAGTCGGCCGAAAAGGCCGCGCACTTCATTCAGCTCTGTAACCAGATCGATGTGCCGTTGGTGTTCATGCAGAACATCACCGGCTACATGGTGGGTCGCGATTTCGAGGCCGACGGCATCATCAAGAAGGGGTCGCAGATGCTCAACGCGGTGTCGAACTCCACCGTGCCCCATCTCACGGTCATCATCGGATCGTCGTACGGCGCAGGCACCTACGGTATGTCGGGTCGTGCGTTCGGTAACCGGTTCACGTTCATCTGGCCCACCGCCAAGATCGCCGTGATGGGTCCCAAGCAGATCGCCGGCGTCATGTCGCAGGTGCGCCGCGGTCAGGCAGCGCGTCACGGCGTCGAGTTCGACGAAGTCGAAGATGCCAAGATCGTCGAGATGGTCGAGGCCGTGCAAGAGAAGGGCTCGCTGGCGCTGGTCGCCACCGGAGCGATCAGCGACGACGGTGTCATCGACCCGCGCGACACCCGCACGGCACTGGGCATCTGCCTGTCGGTGGTTCGCACCAAACCGATCGAAGGCACATCGGGATATGGAGTGTTCCGGCTGTGAGCTTGTCCACACTGTTGGTCGCCAACCGTGGCGAGATCGCGCGTCGCATCATCCGCACCGCGCACGACATGGGCATGCGCTGCGTGGCCGTGTTCGTCGATGCCGATGCCAATGCGCCGTTCGTCACCGACGCCGATCAGGCCGTGCGCTTGACCACCGGCTATCTCGATGGCGCCGCAGTCATTGCTGCCGCGCTGGTCACCGGAGCGCAGGCGATTCACCCCGGTTACGGCTTTTTGTCCGAGAACGCAGCGTTTGCCACCGAGGTCGAAGCAGCAGGTCTGGTCTGGATCGGGCCGTCGCCTGCAGCAATCGGGGCGATGGGCGACAAGCTTGCCGCCAAGCGGATGGCGGTCGAGGCAGGAGTGCCCACGCTGCCGTCGGTCGACGATCCGGCGAACGCCGACCAGGTTGGCTACCCGCTGCTCGTGAAGGCGTCGGCAGGCGGCGGCGGAAAGGGCATGCGCATCGTCGCCTCGGCCGACCAACTCGACGAAGCCGTCGCGTCGGCCCGCCGCGAGGCGCTGGCCGGATTCGGCGACGCCACCGTGTTCCTCGAGCGATATGTCGCGTCCTCGCGCCACATCGAGATCCAGATCCTCGGTGATCACCACGGCAACCTGGTGCATCTCGGCGAACGCGAGTGCTCCATCCAGCGCCGCCATCAAAAGCTCATCGAAGAATCACCGTCTCCGGTGGTCGACGACGCGATGCGCGCGGCCATGGGCGCAGCGGCGCTACAACTCGGCAACGCCATTGGGTACCAATCAGCTGGCACGGTCGAGTTCCTGGTCGACGACGCGACGCGCCGGTTCTACTTCCTCGAAGTGAACACCCGCTTGCAGGTCGAGCATCCGGTGACCGAGATGGTCACAGGCATCGACTTGGTGCGTGAGCAGATTCGTATCGCCGCCGGCGAGCCGCTCGGCTACGGCCAGAGCGACATCACGTTCACCGGCCACTCGATCGAGGCGCGGCTGTGCGCAGAAGATCCCGA
>JAYTNH010000344.1:0-2694 GCA_043748395.1 Ilumatobacteraceae bacterium
GGCGAAACCACCATGGTGACGCGCTCGAACGTGCTCGCCATGCGTCTGGCCCTCGCCGACACCGTGGCCGCCGATTTCACCGGCCCGGCGTCGGGCCATGCCATCGAGGTCGAGGTGCGCGAGATGATCACCGCACTGCTCGCCCCCACTCGCCGTGCTCCGCGAGGCACTGCCTTGCACGTGCAGGCGTTCATCATCGCCCCCAGTCGGCCGGGCCTGGCGCTCACATACGCAACGGAGCAACGGCTACCCGTTGGCTGACTGTCTCGTGACGGTGAGCGACCACACCGGCAGCCCGCTTCAGCGAGCGATGCCGCCGCCGTACACGTAGGTGTTGGTGGGGTCGTAGAAAACCACGCTCTGACCCGGGGCGACGCGACGCTGGGGTGTATGCCAGCGCACGGTGTCGGCGGTGAGCGTGGCGGCCGAGGGGGCGCCGTGCGCGCTGCATTGCACCAGCACCTCGCCACTCACCGGCTCGGACGCCCACACGACCTGGCGCACCTGCTGTTCGTTTACGTCGAGTTGCTGATCGTCGCCCACCACGACGGTGGCACCCGCAACGTCGATGTCGATTACGTATCGCTTCGGGCCACCACCGGGCAGCCCAATGCCGCGACGCTGACCCAACGTGACCATCTCGATCGCATCGACCTCGCCCACAGTGCAGCCCGCGGTATCGACGACCGTGCCACGACGGAACGGAATGCGCGCACCCAGAAACTGCTCGCGCCCGCCGGTGCTGGTGATGAAGCAGACGTCTTGGCTGTCGGGTTTCGATGCCGTGCGCAGCCCGAGTTCGGTGGCTCGATCGCGGACCTGAGCCTTGGTGAGGTGCCCGACTGGGAAGATCGTGCGGGCAAGCTCGAGCTGCGGCAGCATGTGCACCACATAGCTCTGATCCTTCAGCGCATCGGCACCGCGGTGCACGAACCAGCGGTCGCCCACGCTCGCGATGCGCGCATGATGGCCCGTCGCAATGGCGTCGAAGCCGAGCAGGTCGGCGCGCTCACTGAGCCTGTTGAACTTGAGATGACGGTTGCACTCGATGCACGGATTGGGGGTGACGCCGTCGACATGCGCCTGCACGTACGGCTCGACCACATGAGTGTTGAAGTCGTCACTGAAGTTGAACACCAGGTGGTCGATGTTCAGTTGCTGGGCTACCCGCCGTGCGTCGTCGACGTCGGCCACCGAGCAGCAGCCGGTGTCGCTGTCGCCGCCCCACAGACGCATCGTGATGCCCACCACATGATGCCCGGCGGCGACCAATTCGGCGGCGGCGACCGACGAGTCGACCCCGCCACTCAATGCCACGAGCACCTTCATGACGCGCTCGCTCGTGCCGACCCGCTGCGCAGCCGATTGACCGTCTCGATCATCACTCGTGAGGCACGCTCGACATCGGCCGCAGTACTGGCGTGGCCGAGCGTGAGCCGCACCGCACCGGTTGCCCACTCGACGGGCACACCCATGGCGGCAAGCACATGTGACGGCTCCATCGCGCCGCTGGCACAGGCCGATGCCGCGCTGGCGCACACGCCTGCCTCGTCGAGCAAGTACAGCAACGCCTCGTTCTCGATGCCTGCGATGAGCACGTGCGCCGAACCGGGCACCTTGTGTGCTGGGTCGACGGTCTCACGAACGTCGTCGAGCTCGGTCACCAGTGCATGCACCAACTGATCGCGCAGGGCAGCAAGGCGCTGGTTCTCGCTGACGCGTTCGAGGTCAGTGAGGCGCAACGCCTCGGCCATGGCCACGATGCCGGGCACGTTCAGTGTGCCGCTGCGACGCTCGCGCTCCTGGCCGCCACCCACCAGCAACGGACCAACAGGTGTGCCCAGCCGGGCGATCAAGGCGCCCACGCCCTTCGGTCCGCCGAACTTGTGTGCCGACAGCGACATGAGATCGACAGCCGGGGTCACCGTGCGCAGATCGAGCCAGCATGCAGCCTGCACAGCATCGGTGTGCAGCACTGCCTGTGGCGCGGCGCGGCGTACCACGTCGCGCACCGCCTGCATGTCGGTGATGGTGCCCACCTCGTTGTTCACCGCCATCACACTGATGATGGCGACATCGGGGCCGAGTGCCTGTTCGAGCTGGACAAGATCGATGTGGCCGGTGCTGGTGACACCCACCACCGTGCCGCCACGCGCCTCGACAGCGTGCAGCACCGCGTGATGCTCGGCGGCCGAGCACACCGCGATGCCAGGCCGACGGGCGAGTACGCCGAAGATTGCGGTGTTGTCGGCTTCGGTGCCACCGCTGGTGAACACGACCTCGCCGGGCTTACAGCCCGCCACATCGGCCACCACATCACGCGCCTCGTCGACGGCTTTGCGCGTGTCGCGAGCGAACCGATGCGATCCAGATGGGTTGGCGAACCGCTCGGTCAAGAACGGCAGCATCGCCTGCACGGCCTCGTCGCGCATGGGCGTGCTGGCCGCGTGATCGAGGTAGGTGTACGAACTCACGGGCTTCAGGCTAGAGCCTGCATGCTCGTGGTTGAGTCGGCGCGTTCGTGTACCGGTTCGATCGTGGTCGAAGATGGTGGAGTGCCCAGCCCCGACGCCGCGAGCCCCCCCGCCACCAGCGACCACGACACCACCCATGACGCCACCACCCATGACGCCACCACCCATGACGCCACGACCCATGACGCCACTACCCATGACGCCACTACCTATGGCGAGG
>JAYTNH010000345.1:0-6262 GCA_043748395.1 Ilumatobacteraceae bacterium
ACTTGGGCGATCGGCACCGACGCGTTCCAAGAGTGCGACACCGTTGGCATCACCCGCAGCGTCACCAAGCACAACGAACTGGTGATGACGGCTGAAGACCTGCCCATGGCAGTGCGCCAGGCGTTCCACATCGCTACCACCGGCCGCCCGGGGCCCACGCTGATCGACGTTCCCAAGGACGTGCTGCAAAACATGATGGAGTGGCACTGGCCCACCGATGCCGAGGTGGCCGACAGCTTGCCCGGCTACAAGCCCAACATGAAGGGCCACCACCGCATGATCAAGGAGGCGGCCAAGCTCATCCTCACCAGCGAGCGGCCCATCATCTACGCGGGTGGCGGCATCCTCAAGGCTCGCGCTGCCGATGCACTGCGCGAGTTGGCCGAGCTCACCGGTATCAACGTCGTCACCACGCTCATGGCGCGTGGAGCCTTCCCCGACTCGCACCCGCAATGCCTCGGTATGCCCGGTATGCACGGCAACGCCACCGCAACCATGGCCATGCAGCGCAGCGATCTGCTCATCACGCTCGGTGCCCGCTTCGACGACCGCATCACCGGCAAGGTCAGCGAGTTCGCGCAGCAAGCCAAGATCATCCACGTCGACATCGACCCCGCCGAGCAGGGCAAGGTGCGCAAGCCCGATGTGCCCATCGTGGGCGACTGCAAGCTGGTGATCGAGGAGCTCATCAAGGCCATTCGTGACCTGCTCAACGGTGGCGAGACGCAGGCCGACATCGGTGCCTGGAAGAGCCGTATCAGTGGATGGCGCGAGCAGTTCCCGCTCACCTACGAGCCCAGCGAGCCAGGCGAGGCGCTGAAGCCGCAGTATTGCCTCGAGCAACTGCGCGACTCGGCGCCGGAAGGCACCATTCTGGTGTCAGGCGTCGGCCAGCACCAGATGTGGAGCAGCCAGTACTGGCGGTTCGACGAGCCGTACACCTGGGTGAACTCTGGCGGTCTGGGCACTATGGGCTTCAGCGTGCCTGCGGCCATCGGCGCCAAGGTTGGCCGCCCCGACCGCACCGTGTGGGCCATCGACGGCGACGGTTGCTTCCAGATGACAGCCCAAGAACTGGTCACGGCCAGCGTCGAGCGCATCCCGGTGAAGGTGGCGATCCTCAACAACAGCTACCTGGGCATGGTTCGTCAGTGGCAGGAGATGTTCTACGACGAGCGCTACAGCGAGGTGTACTTGTCGCCCGACGTGCCCGACTTCGCCAAGTGGGCCGATGCCATGGGTTGCGTCGGCATTCGGGTCGACAGCCCCGAGGAAGTGCAGCCGGCCATCGACAAGGCCAACTCCATCGACGATCGCCCGGTGGTGGTCGACTTCAGAGTCGATGCACGCGAGAAGGTGTTCCCGATGGTGCCTGCAGGTCGCGGCAACGACGACCTGGTGTTGCCCGATTCACAAGAGAGCCGCCGAGGAGCGTTCAAGTGACCACCATCGTCAACCATCACATCTTGTCGGTGCTGGTGCAGAACCGGCCTGGCGTGCTCGCGCGAGTGTCGGGACTGTTCGCCCGCCGCGCGTACAACATCTTCTCGCTGGCAGTCGCTCCTGCCGAGGTGGAGGGCTTCAGCCGCATCACCATCGTCGTCGACGTGGAAGACACGTCGCTCGAGCAGATCGTGAAGCAGCTGTTCAAGCTCATCGAAGTGGTGAAGATCAGCGAACTCGATCCGCACACCTCGGTCGAGCGCGAACTGTTCATGGCCACCGTGCGTACCACCGCCGATCAGCGCGGTCAGGTCGTGGAACTGGTCAACATCTTCGAGGGCAAGATCATCGCCGTTGGGGCCGAAGCCATTACCGTCAGCCTCGAAGGTCATCCCGACAAGCTCGACGATTTTGAGGAATTGCTGTCTGGTTATGGCATCGTGGAACTGCAGCGCACAGGCCGGATTGCGCTTCCAAAGCTCGACCGTGATGCACGACTGCGTGCTGTCACGAACTCCAAAGGAAAGGCAGGCTGACATGGCCGCGAAGATGTACTACGAGGCGGACGCCGATCCGTCGATCATCCGTGAGCGCAAGGTGGCCATCATCGGCTACGGCTCGCAGGGTCACGCGCATGCGTTGAACCTCAAAGAATCAGGTGTGCCCGTGGTGGTGGGCCTGCGCGAGGGCTCGAGCTCCAAGGCCAAGGCCGAGGCCGCCGGCCTCACCGTGATGGGCCTCACCGAGGCCGCCAAGTGGGCCAACGTGATCATGCTCACCATGCCCGACACCGAGCAGAAGGCCACCTACGACGAGTTCATCAAGCCGGTCATGCGCAAGGGCAAGGCGCTGGCGTTCGCGCACGGGTTCAACATCCGGTTCAAGCGCATTCGGCCGCCCAAGTCGGTCGACGTGATCATGATCGCCCCCAAGGGCCCAGGCCACCTGGTGCGCCGCACCTACACCGAGGGCGGCGGCGTGCCGTGCCTCATCGCGGTGCACCAAGACGCATCGGGCGGCGCGCATGCATTGGCGCTCAGCTATGCCGAGGCCATTGGCGGCGCCCGCGCCGGCGTCATCGAGACCAGCTTCGCCGAAGAGACCGAGACCGACCTGTTCGGTGAGCAGGTCGTGTTGTGTGGCGGCCTCACCTCGCTGGTGCAGGCCGGGTTCGAGACGCTGGTCGAGGCCGGCTACCAGCCCGAAATGGCCTACTTCGAGTGCTTGCACGAGGTGAAGCTCATCGTCGATCTCATGTACGAAGAGGGCATCGCCGGCATGCGTTACAGCATCAGCGACACCGCCGAGTACGGCGACGTCACCCGCGGCCCGCGCATCGTGAATGCTCGTACCAAGGTCGAGATGAAGAAGATCCTCAAAGAGATCCAGAGCGGCAAGTTCGCCAAGGAATGGGTCGCCGAGAGCGAAGCCGGCCGCCACAACTTCAACGCCCTGCGCGATGCAGGCGCTCGCCATCCCATCGAGGAAGTGGGCAAGCAGTTGCGTTC
This sequence comes from Ilumatobacteraceae bacterium, assembly GCA_043748395.1. GTDB lineage: Bacteria > Actinomycetota > Acidimicrobiia > Acidimicrobiales > Ilumatobacteraceae > JAYTNH01. The sequence continues at coordinate 2,952 of JAYTNH010000345.1, forward strand.
GATGATGCCGTTCCTCGGTGCCGGCAAGCAGAAGGTTGCCGACGTCAGCGGCGGCTGACGAAACTCCAACCCGACCCCCGACCCCCGACCCCCGAACTTTGGTCGTGACAGGTCATTGTGCGACCATTCACGACCAGAGTTCGAATCGAATCGTGGGGGTACCAACCATGGCAATGACGTGGGATGAAGCATGCGCGGCGGTCACGGGGCCGGGTTCACCGCTCGAACTGATCGACGATGGCAAGGGTGGGCAGCGGTTCAAGACGACGCCGCCCAACCTGCGCGCGATCTTCGACATGGCCCGTGAGGGCGGCGACGCCACCTTCCTCGTCTACGAGAACGAACGCTGGAGCTTCGCCGACGTCATGGCCGCAGCCGACGCGCTGGGTCACTCGCTCGTCAACACCTACGGTGTCAAGCTCGGCGATCGCGTGGCCATCGGCATGCGCAACTACCCCGAGTGGGTTGTCTCCATGGTGGCCATCGTGTCGGTGGGCGGCGTGTCGGTGTCGCTCAACGCGCTGTGGACCGAAGACGAGCTCGACTACGCGCTCGAAGACAGCGGCGCCACCCTGCTGATCGCCGACGTCGATCGCATTCATCGTTCCCAGAAGGCATGTCGACGGTTGGGCACGCGCATGTTGGTCGTGCGCTCCGACGAGCACCTCGCAGCCGATGTCGACCAGTGGAACGCCGTGGTGCGGCTCGGGTCGGCAATGCCCGATGTCCCGGTCGGCTGGGACGACGACGCAACCATCCTCTACACGTCTGGCACCACGGGCCACCCCAAGGGTGCGGTCAGCACCAACGGCGCTGTCGTGTCGTCGCTCATGGCCTTCGGTGGCCGCGCCGCCGCCGATGCCATGCGCGCCGCTGCCAATCGTCCGGCCGATGCTCCGCCGCCCGAGCCGCCCCCGCCGCCGGTGCTCATCCTCATCGTGCCGTTGTTCCATGTCACAGGCTGTGTTGCGGTCATGCTCGGGTGCTTCGTGAGCAAGGCCAAGCTCGTGATGATGTACCGGTGGGATGTCGAGCGTGCGCTCGAACTCATCGAACGTGAGCAGGTCACGCACTTCGTGGGCGTGCCCACGCAGAGCTGGGATCTCGTGAACTCCGCGCGCTTCGCCGAGTTCGACACGTCGAGCCTGCGCAACGTGGGTGGCGGAGGTGCCCCCGCGCCGCCGGCGTTGGTCGACAAGGTGGCAGGCAGCATCAAGAAGGGCGGCCCGATCATTGGTTACGGCATGACCGAGACCAATGCGTTCGGTCCGGGCAACAGCGGTGACGACTACCTCACTCACCCCAGTTCCACGGGGCGGTCGTTCCCTGCGCTACGCATCGAGATCCGCGACCCCGATGGCAACGCGGTGCCCACGGGCACGCGGGGCGAGATCTGGTTCAACGGTCCCATGCTCATCCGCGGCTACTGGAACAAGCCAGGGGCGACAGCCGAAACCATCGTTGATGGCTGGTTGCGCAGCGGCGACGTCGGTCGTCACGATGACGAGGGCTTTCTATACATCGAAGACCGACTCAAGGACATGATCCTGCGTGGCGGCGAAAACATCTACTGCGCCGAGGTAGAGGCCGCGATCTACGATCACCCCGCAATTCACGAGGCTGCGGTGTTCGGGCTGCCCCACGAGCGGCTGGGCGAGGAAGTTGCGGTGGCCGTCCATCTGCGCCACGACCACACGCTCACCACCGCCGAGCTACGTGCGTACCTGACACCCAAGATCGCCGGCTTCAAGATTCCCTCGCGGATGATGATCGCTCACGATCCATTGCCGCGAAACCCAGCTGGCAAGTTCCTGAAGCGCGACCTGCGCGACATCTTCATCGACTCCTGAAAGCCGACTTGTTGAGTCGGGATTGCGGCGATAGGGTGCTGGCCCATGAGTGACAACTGGGGTTTCGAGACGCGTCAGATCCATGTCGGGGGAGAGCCCGATCCCACCACCGGTGCGCGGGCAGTGCCGATCTACCAGACCACGAGCTATGAGTTCCGCGATGCGGCGCATGCACAGAACCTGTTCGCGCTGGCCGAGGTCGGCAACATCTACACACGCATCATGAACCCCACCCAGGGTGCGCTCGAGGCTCGCATCAACTCGCTCGAAGGTGGCTGCATCACCGCCATCGGGCTGCCGGGCACGCTGGTAGTCGCCAGCGGTCAGTCGGCCGAGACGCTTGCCATCCTCACCCTTGCCGAGGCAGGCGATCACATCGTGGTCAGTCCCTCGTTGTACGGCGGAACCTACAACCTGTTCCACTACACCCTTCCCAAGTTCGGCATCGAGGTCACCTTCGTCGACGACCCGCACGACCTCGATCAGTGGCGCGCCGCGATCAAGCCCAACACCAAGGCGTTCTACGGCGAGGTGCTGGCCAACCCCAAGAACGACGTGTTCGACATCGAAGGCGTCAGCGCGGTCGCCCATGAGAACGGCATCCCGCTCATCGTCGACAACACGGTGCCCACTCCGTATCTCATTCGCCCCATCGAATGGGGCGCCGACATCGTGGTGCACAGCCTCACCAAGTTCGCCGGCGGCCATGGCACATCGATCGCCGGCTCGATCACCGACGCGGGCACGTTCGACTACGGAGCCAGCGGTCGCTTCAACAACTTCATCGAACCCGACCCCAGCTACCACGGTCTGGCCTATTGGACGGCGCTCGGTCACGGCTCGTTCATCCTCAAGGCCCGTGTGCAGATGCTGCGCGATCTGGGCATGGCCGTTTCGCCATTCAACGCGTTCCTCATCCTGCAGGGCCTCGAAACGCTCAGCCTGCGCATGGAGCGACATTTCGCCAATGCGCAAGAGGTTGCCCAGTACCTGGTGAACCGGCCCGAGGTCGAGAGCGTCGCCTTCGCGGGTCTGCCCAGCAGCCCATGGCACGAGCGGGCCACCAAGTACGGACGCGGCAAGGGCTACGGCAGCATCATCGCCTTCAACATCAAGACCATCGCCGGAAGCACGGCAAAGGAAACCGGCCAGAAGTTTGTCGAGGCGCTGCAGTTGCACAGTCACGTCGCCAACATCGGCGACGTTCGTAGCCTCGTGATCCACCCGGCCAGCACCACCCACAGCCAGCTCAGCGAGGCCGAGCAGTTGTCGAGTGGCGTGAACCCGGGCCTGGTGCGGCTCAGCGTCGGGCTCGAGACCATCTCCGACATCCTCGCCGACCTCGACCACGGGTTCGCAGCCATCGCAGGCTGACCTGCTACCGACGGCTCATGCAGGCATGTAGTAGCCCTGTATGTCGATGATGAAGTCGGTCGAGCCACCGCCGGCGAACACCTTGAA
>JAYTNH010000346.1:0-6622 GCA_043748395.1 Ilumatobacteraceae bacterium
CCGAACCGGTTGGAGATGAAGATGTGCAGCATCTCGGTTGCCCCGATGCCGTCGAGCAGCGGCTTGCCCGTCTTGGCCATCCACTCGTTGTACACCGGCGCCGGCAAGGTCTCCCCGGCCGACACGGCGGCGCGCAACGACGACAGATCGGCGCCGCCGTCCATCGCCGCGAGCATGGCGCGGTACGCAGTTGGCGCGGTGAAGCACACCGTGGCCTTGTAGTCCTGGATGATCTCGATGAGGTTCGGCGGCGAGGCGTTCTCGAGCAACGTGGCCGCGGCGCCGAAGCGCAACGGAAACACTGCGAGACCACCCAGCCCGAATGTGAATGCCAGCGGCGGCGAGCCCACGAAGATGTCGTCGGGCGTGACGCCCAATACCTCTTTGGCGTAGCCGTCGGCGATGATCAGCAGGTCGCGATGGAAGTGCATGGTGGCCTTCGGCTCGCCCGTGGTGCCTGACGTGAAGCCGAGCAGCGCGACGTCGTCGCGGCCGGTTTGCACTGCTTCGTAGCGCACGGGCTTGTGCAGCGCGGCGCGGTCGAGTTCGGCGTCGTGATTGGCGGTGCCGTCGAATCCGATCACTTGGCGCAGGAATCGGCTGTGTTTTGCGCACGCCACGAGTTCGTCCATCAAGCGTGTATCGCACAAGGCAAGGGTGATCTCGGCCTTGTCGACGATCTGGGTCAACTCGCCGGCGCGCAACATCGGCATGGTGTTCACCACCACGGCACCCGCTTTCGTGGCCGCTAGCCAACAGGCCACCATTGCCGGGTTGTTGGCCGAGCGGATGAGCACTCGGTTACCGGGCACCACCCCGTAGTCGTCGACCAATGCGAGTGCGAGTCGGTTGGTCCAGTCGGTGAGCTCTTTGTAGGTGCGGAAGCGGCCGTTCCCGATGAGCGCCGTGTGGTCGCCGAACCCGCGCTCGACCATGAGGTCGGTGAGTTCGACAGCCGCGTTGAGATACTCGGGATACTGGAACCCATCGAGCAGCAGCTCGGGCCACTCGTGCGCCGGCGGCAGGTGATCGCGGCTGAACGTATCGGTGTGGCCCGACGGGCCGAGCGGGTTCACGGGCAGGTTCACAGGCAGGTTCACAGGCAGGGTCATGGCACGACCGCCGTGGCCTCGATCTCGACCTTGGCACGCCGCTCGACGAGCGCGACGATCTGCACCAGGGTCATGGCAGGGAAGTGCCTGCCGATCACGTCGCGGTATGCGGCGCCAAGCTCGGGGAGGCGGCTGACGTATTCGTCCCGGTCGGTGACGAACCATGTGAGCCGCACCAGGTGCTGCGGGCCGGCGCCGGCCTCGGCGAGCACCGCCACGATGTTGCGCAGCGCCTGCGTGGTCTGCTCGATGAAGTCATCCGACTCGAACTCCTGCTGGCCGTTCCAACCGATCATGCCACCGAGGAACAGCGTGCGACCCTGGGCCGACACCCCATTGGAGTAACCGCGCGCCGGCTTCCACGACGACGGGTTCAAGAACTCGTGTGGCGATGGCTCGATCATGGTGATCAGTCTCCTTGGAAGGCTGGTCGCTCGCGGGCGACGAACGCTCGGTAGGCACGGGCGAAGTCGGCGGTTTGCATGCAGATGGCCTGGGCCTGTGCCTCGGCTTCGATGGCCTGCTCGAGCCCCATGTTCCACTCGTGGTTGAGCTGGGTCTTGGTAATGCCGTGGGCGAAGGTGGGGCCGCTGGCCAACTGTTGGGCGAGCGTCTGTGCATGTGTGACGAGATCGGCTGCGGGGCGCAGGGCGTTGTAGAAGCCCCATCGTTCGCCTTCGTCGGCTGTCATGGTGCGGCCGGTGTACAGCAGTTCGGCAGCCCGACCCTGCCCGATGATGCGCGGCAACATCGCGCAGGCACCCATGTCGCATCCGGCGAGGCCGACGCGGGTGAACAAGAACGCGGTCGTGGCCTCGGGTGTAGCGAACCGTAGATCGGAGGCCATGGCGATGATCGCGCCCGCGCCCACGCAGACGCCGTCGACGGCGGCGATGATGGGCTTACTGCATCCGATCATGGCCTTCACCAGGTCGCCGGTCATGCGGGTGAACGCCAACAGGTGCTTCATGTCCATGTCGACCAATGGCCCGATGATGTCGTGGACATCGCCTCCCGAGCTGAAGTTGCCGCCGTTGGGGGCGAACACCACGACGTCGATGTCGTCGGCGTAGGGGAGCTCGCGGAACGTGTCCCGTAACTCTGCGTAGCTGTCGAGCGTGAGCGGATTCTTGCGCTCGGGGCGGTCGAGGCGGATTGTTGCCACGCCGTCGTGGGCTTCCCACAGGAAGTGGCTCGGCTGCAGGTGGGCCAGCGAGGTCATACGGGTGCTCCAGTCGGTGAGTTCACAGTTCGCCCCCGTCGATCGCGATTGCACGACCGTTGATGGCATCGGAACCCGGGCCGCACAGCCACAGGGCGGCTGCCGTCACCTCGGCGGGTTCGATGAAGCGACCTTGCGGGTTCGATCGGGTGAGTGCTGCCACTGCCTGCTCGCGGGTGCGGCCAGTCGTGGAGATGATGTTGGCGATGCTGCGCTCGGTCATCTCGGTGTTGAGATAGCCAGGGCATAGGGCGTTGGCGGTGATGCCAGTCTTGGCGACCTCCTGGGCGATCGAGCGGGTGAGGCCGACCGCGCCGTGCTTCGACGCCGCATAGGCCGACACGTAGGGATAGCCCTTGAGGCCGGTGGTGGACGCGATCGTGATGAGCCGTCCCCACCCGAGGTCCTGCATGTTGCGCAGGCCTTCGCGCAGCGTGAGGAAGACACCGGTGAGGTTGACGTCGATGATCGATCGCCACATCTCGAGGCTGGTCTTGGTAAGTGGTGCGCTGGCCGCGACACCGGCGTTGGCGATCACGATGTCGAACGGCCCCGTGACGGTGAACAGGCGTACCACCTCGACCTCGTTCGTGATGTCGGCGGTCATGGCGCGAATACGCGCCGACCGCGATGCCACCTCGGACAGCAGGTCGGTGCGACGGCCGACGATCACGACCTCGGCGCCCGCGTTGGCGAAGCCGCTGGCGAGATCGGCGCCGGATCCGGAGCCGCCGCCGGTGACGAGTACGCGTCGGCCATCGAGTGTCATGCGCGGATCGCCTCGTGCGCGCGTTCAGCGAGACGCACGGCCTGCTCTTGCCCTGGCAGGTATGGCAAGGGCCACGGCACGGCATTGTCGCCCAGGGCGACGCCAGCATGCAGCGTCCAATACGGATCGGCCAGATGTGGTCGGGCGAGACACACCAGATCGGCGCGTCCGGCCATGAGGATGGAGTTCACGTGATCGGTCTCGTAGATGTTGCCGACTGCCATGGTGGCGATGCCGGCCTCTTGGCGGATGCGGTCGCTGAACGGGGTCTGGAACATCCGCCCGTACACAGGTTGGGCGTCGACCGACGTTTGTCCGGCCGAGACGTCGATGATGTCGGCTCCGGCCTGAGCGAACATCGCGGCGATCAGTACGGCGTCGTCGGGCGTGACACCATGTTCGCCCACCCAGTCATTGGCCGAGATGCGTACCGACATGGGCATGTGTGCCGGCCACGCGGCGCGCATTGCCCGGAACACTTCGAGCGGATACCGCATGCGGCCGTCGAGGTCGCCGCCGTACTGATCGTCGCGAACGTTCGAAACGGGTGAGATGAACGACGAGATGAGGTAGCCATGGGCAGCGTGCAGTTCGATCATGTCGAACCCCGCACGCAGTGCCATCTCGGTGGAAGCGACGAACTGGGCGGTGACCGCGAGCATGTCGGCGCGATCCATGGCGCGAGGCATCGCGTTGCGCGGTGACCACGGAACTGCCGATGCTGACATGACCGGCCAGTTGCCCTCGGCCAATGGAGCGTCCACCTCGTGCCAACCGAGTTGGGTGGAGCCCTTGCGTCCCGAGTGCCCGATCTGGCAACAGATCTTGGCGGCGGTCTCGGCGTGCACGAACTGGGTGAGGCGTGCCCATGCCGCTTCGTGATCGGGCGAGTACAGGCCGGTGCAGCCAGGGGTGATGCGACCCTGCGGCGATACGCACGTCATCTCGGTGTACAGCAAGCCTGCGCCGCCCTTGGCGCGCTCGGCATAGTGAACGAGGTGCCAGTCGGTGGGACATCCGTCGACCGCCTTGTACTGAGCCATGGGCGACACCACCACGCGGTTGGTCAGCTCCATGTCGCGCAACGTGAAGGGAGCGAACATGGGGGTGCGGCCGGGAGTGCCTCCGAACTGCGCCTGGAACCAGTCTTCGGCAGAGCGCAGCCACTCGGGATCGCGGAGTCGGAGGTTCTCGTGCGAGATGCGTTGTGAGCGCGTGAGCAGCGAGTAGTTGAACTGCACCGGGTGCAGTGGCAGGTATCGCTCGACCTGCTCGAACCACTCGAGACTGTTGCGCGCGGCCGACTGTAGGCGCAGCACTTCGATTCGACGCTCGTCCTGATACCGCTGGAACGCAGCTTGCATGGTCGGTTCGGTGTGGAGGTACTCGGCCAGGGCGATGGCGCTGTCGAACGCGAGCCGCGACCCCGAACCGATGGAGAAGTGTGCGGTCGCGGCAGCGTCGCCCATGAGCACGATGTTGTCGTGGTACCACTGCTCGCAGATCACGCGCGGGAAGTTCATCCACACCGCAGCCCCGCGCAGGTGGAGTGCATTCGACATCAGCGCGTGGCCATCGAGGTGTTGCGCGAACACCTGCTCGCAGGTTGCGACGATGTCTTCTTTGGTCATGTGCTCGAAGCCCCAGGCATCCCATGTCTGCTGCGTGCACTCGACGATGACCGTGGCCGTGTCGGCATCGAACTGATAGGCGTGCACCCACATCAGCCCGTGTTCGGTCTGCTCGAAGATGAACGTGAACGCATCGTCGAACTTCTGGCGGGTGCCGAGCCAGATGAACTTGCAATGGCGGAGGTCGATGTCGGGCCGGAAAACGTCGGCGTACTCGTGGCGCACGACCGAGTTGATGCCGTCGCATGCAACGACGAGGTCGTACTCGTGTCGGTAGGGCTCAGCCGAGTCGAAGGAGGCCTGGAACTGCAGGACCACGCCCAGTTGGCGCGCCCGGTCCTGCAACAGCATGAGCATGTGCTTGCGGCCGATGCCGGCGAAGCCGTGGCCACCCGACACAGTACGCACGCCGTTCTTCACGACGGCGATGTCGTCCCAGTAGGCGAAGTTGCTGCGAATGGCCTCGGCACTGGGCGGATCGTTGGCCTGCATGTTGCCGAGCGCTTCGTCGCTGAGCACCACACCCCACCCGAACGTGTCGTCGGCGCGGTTGCGTTCCATCACCGTGATGTCGTGCGACGGGTCGCGCAGCTTCATCGAGATCGCGAAGTACAGACCAGCAGGGCCACCACCAAGACAGAGCACCTTCATTGCTTCGAACCCCTTCGGCATTGCTTCAGCGGCATGAGCCGACCCCCTTCGCCCAGTGTGGCACCGCCACCGGGTAGGAATGAACACCGCTACCTGCGGGGTAGGGACGTCGGGATGACCGCACATTGGTGACGAAAGGGGTCTATCCTGTGAGATGAGCGTTGTCGGCGAGCCGGAAGTGGTCCCGGGGCCGACGAGCACATAGACGTCACCGGCGGCCATCGGGTTGTTCGGGCGGGCGATCCACCGCGGGCTCCGCGGCCACCGTCCGCTCGTTTGCACTCCCGATCGCTCACGGTCTTGCGCGACGTAGTCGCCATCCCACGGGGAGCTCCATGGTTGAGCCAGCACAACTCGAAGCGGCCATCTGGTCGATCGCTGATGGTCGGGGCTCTGCCGACGACACATCGCTGTTCGAGTCGAACGAGTTGCAGTCGATCGCGCTGCTCGATCGGTTGATCGTCGACGCGAACGAAGATCTCGACTCGGTCAAACACTTGCGTGGCGACGAACGAGAGCAGGTTGTGGCCGACTTCACCGAGACCTTGCGAGGCCTGTTGAAGACCCGTGCGCTGCTTCGGCCCGAGCCGATCGAACCCACAACCGACGACGAGTTCACCGATTACGGCACTGTGGCGTACGAGCCCGAGCAGGTTCGGCTCCAGGCCTCGTGGTCGGAAGGTCGCCTGGTGGTGTGGGCTGCGGGGCGCGGCACCGCGCCCGAGTCGAACGACGAAATGGCGACTCGCCTCGAAGCGATCGGTGGGCCGCCTGCAGGCTGGGATCTCCACGCTCCGGTTGCGTTGCCGGGTGGCTACAAGGCCGACGCACTCTCCATACCGATGAATGCCGCGCTCGGGTGGCTCGTGTCGGTGGGTGGCGGCGAAGCCCCCGACGGTGTGGGGCCGAGCCTGCTGTGGTTCGCTCGTGCCGCCGTCGAAGGCGTGCGGCTGGCAGCGCGCGGTGCCATCGTGCCGAGTACGCGGGTGGCCACTGCCGGCCAAGCTGCGGGTGTCGAGGTATCGGTGAAGTGGTTGCCCGCATTTGTCGATGGTGCGATGGTCGACTCGCTGGCGGCCGCTATGCCGGGCACTGTGGTGGCCATCGATCATGGGCCGAGCAGAGCCACCACGGTCGCAGTCATCAGTGCGGTGGTCGAGGCCATCGTTGCCGAAAGCGTCGAACGGATGTCGCTGCCGGCGCAGCCGCCCCGCGCCAACTCTCCCACCGACCTGGC
>JAYTNH010000347.1:0-12146 GCA_043748395.1 Ilumatobacteraceae bacterium
TCTGCTTCACAGGGTGGTCGCGCCGCGCCCCGGCCGCCTGACCGGGTAGTTCGCCGCGCAGATACGCCCGTGTGATGTCGAGCACACCGCCGGTGACCCCCAGGTAGCTCGGGCACAGTGACAAGAACAACCACGGGTACCGGTTGGCGGCCTGGTTGTACGCGCCGGCCGGCATCCACTGGTTGGCAGCGGGCACGAACGCATCACGCATCAGCAGCGTGCGCGACACGGTGCCGCGCATGCCCAACGGATTCCAGTCGTCGGTGATTTCGACCCCCACTGCGGTCGCCGGAACACCGAGCAGACGAATCTCGTCGTCACCTTCGATCTGGCAGGTGACGTTGTAGTAGTCGGCTGCACCCGACAACGACGCGAAGATCTTGCGGCCCGTCACCAGCCACCCGCCATCGACAGGCACTGCCCGCGTCGCCACACCCGTGGTGGCGCCCGGAGCCAGGCCCTCGGAGAAGGGCTGGCTGTGAATGTGGCCGTCGTCGACCACACCGCGGTACATCTCGGCGCGAATCGCCTCGTGCGCATCGCGGTCGGCGGCGTCGAGATCGAGCAGGTCGGCAACCTCGCCGCACCACAGCATCGTGGCGTTGTGCATGTTGAACGTGAGTGCGGTGGCACCGCAGTACCGACCGATCTCTTCGCTCACGCGCACGTAGTCGGCGTAGCTGGCTCCCAAACCGCCGTACCGCGTGGGCACGCACACACCCAGGAGGCCGTTGGTGGTGAAGTCGGCGAAGTTCTCGAACGGAAAGCTTGCCTCGAGGTCGTAGCGAACGGCGCGTTCGGCAATGGTTGGCCCCATCGCGCGCACCACGCGCACCAGGTCGTCGCGTTGCATCCGCGGAGACGTCATCCGCCCATGTGACCAGACGCGGGGCTTCGTGTCAACACTGTTGACAAACTGTTCGGCCCACGGCAAGACTGCTGCGATGACGTCGAGACCTCCGCGCGATGTCGACGACCCCCAGTTCGCGTGGCGCGAGTCGGGCGACGGTCCCCTGGTCGTTCTTCTGCACGGTCTCGGGGGCAGTCGCATCTCGTGGGAACCGCAACTCGAAGGTCTCGTCGGCTTCCGCGTAGCGGCATGGGACATGCCTGGGTACGGCGCCGGCCCACCACTCGACGACGTCTCGTTCAGCACCCTGGCACAGGCAGCAGCCGATTTCATCGAACACCTCGGCGAGCCGAGCGCCCACGTGGTTGGCATCTCGTTCGGAGGCATGATCGCCCAGTACCTCGCGGTGTGGCACCCTCGGGTGGTGCGATCGCTCACCTTGCTCTCTACCAGCCCTGCGTTCGGGCTCGATGGCACCTCTGCACCCGACTGGCAGGCTGCACGGCTGGCACCACTCGATGCGGGCCGCGAGCCCGCCGACTTCGCTGGCGAAGTGCTCAGCCGTCTTGCAGCACCCACCATCTCACCCACGGCGCTCGCCACGCAGTGCGCCGCGATGTCGCGGGTGAGCGCAGCAGCGCTCCGAAGCAGCATCGCGTGCATCGTCACCCACGATTCGCGCCCGCTGCTCGCCGGCATCGCGGCACCCACTCAATGCCTCGTCGGCGAGCTCGACGCTGAGACCCCACCCGCGTACTCGCGCGCCTTGGCTGAAGGCATCATCGCCGCGCGAGTCGGCATCATCGCCAACGCCGGACACTTGCTCAACGCCGAAGCACCCGAGCAGGTGAACGACCGCATCGTCCGCTTCATCACCGCGGTCGACGCACCGTGACCGAGTGGCGATACATACAGACCTTCACAGAGCAGCTCGCGCGTTGCGGGTTGCAGCCGGGCGAAGTCGTGGCCGTGCTCAGCGAGTCGCAGAGCCGACAGGCGTTGGTAGCAACAGCCAGGCTCGCTGCGCAATCGCTCGGCGGCGCCGTGTTCGACATCGTGGTACCCACACCGACGTCGACCCACGCGGTGCCCATCCGCTCCACCGGTGCATCACGAGCTCTCGAGGCGAATCCTGCCGTTGTGGCCGCGCTGGCAAGCAGCAACCTGGTCATTGATTGCACCGTCGAAGGACTGCTGCACGCACCCGAGTTGGGGAGCATTCTCGATGGTGGCGCCCGCGTGCTGATGATCTCGAACGAGCACCCTGACGTGTTCGATCGGCTCACCTGGGACGACGACCTGCCGCGACGGGTGGGACTCGGGCTCGGCTGGCTGCGCGAAGCGAACACCATGCATGTCACCAGCGCAGCAGGCACCGATCTCACGATCGATCTTCGTGGCGCGGTCACGGCCGGTTCCATCGGCGTTACCGCTGGGCCCGGGTCGATCGCCCATTGGCCGGGAGGCTTGGTGCTGGCGTTCCCCACCGCTCATTCGGTGAACGGAATGCTCGTACTCGCCCCCGGCGACGTGAACCTCACGTTCAACCGCACGCTCACGTCGAGGATTGCGCTCACGATCACCGACGATCACATCACCGACATCTCTGGTGACGGCGTCGACGCCATCCACTTCCGCGACTATCTCGCGTCGTTCGGCGACCGCGAGTGCTACGCCACCAGTCACGTCGGATGGGGCATGAACCCTGCGGCACGATGGGAGGCGTTCGAGCTGTACGACCGCCGCGAAACCTGGGGCACCGAAGCACGCGCCGTGGCGGGCAACTTCCTGTACTCCACCGGCGCCAACGAGCACGCCGGGCGCTTCACTGCCGGTCACTTCGACCTACCAATGCGCGGCTGCACGGTGCACCTCGACGACCGCGAGGTAGTGCGCGGCGGTGTGCTCGCCAGCGAGCTCGCGCCCAGGCAACCATGAAGCTCCGGCTGGCCCCGGCCCGAACACGCGGATGGGTCGCCTGCTCGCTCGCCGCGCTGCTGTTCGGTGGGGCGACACCGTTCACAAAATTGCTGGTCGACGATGCAGGGCCGATTGTGTTGGCGGGCCTGCTCTACCTCGGCGCAGCGCTCGCTGTCGCCCCGTTCACCTTGGGTGAGCCACGAAGGCTCTCACCCACCGGCCAGCGCACCAAACTGCTCGGCGCAGTGGTGTTGGGCGGCGGGGTTGCCCCGGTGCTCCTGCTCCTCGCGCTCGACCGCACTCCATCCACAACCGTGTCGCTGTTGCTCAACCTCGAACTCGTGGCAACGGTGGTCATCGCCGGAGTCTTCCTGCGCGAACACCTGGGTCGGGGCACGCTGTTCGGTGGTGGGCTCGTGGTGCTCTCCGGGCTGCTGCTGGCCGGCTCACACGGTGCGGCGTTCGCCCCCGGTGCAGTGTTGGTCGCCGGGGCATGCATCTGCTGGGGTGCCGACAACGCCATCACCGCCAGCCTCGACGCCTACTCCCCTGCTCGGGTCACCTTGGTAAAAGGCGCCGTCGCCGGGTCAGTGAATCTTTCGATCGGACTTGTCGTCGGCGGCCTGCCGCCGTTCACCACAGCACTCGCCGGCATGGCAGTCGGCGCAATCGGCTATGGCCTGTCGATCACCTTGTGGATCTCGGGAGCGCGGCTGCTCGGCGCGGCGCGAGGTCAGGTGGTGTTCGCCACAGCGCCGTTCGTCGGCGCCCTGTTGGCGTGGCCGGTGCTCGGCGATCGCATCTCGGGTGGGGTGCTCGTCGCGTTTGCAGTCTCGCTCGTCGGCGTCGGAGTGATGGCTCTGTCGCATCACAGCCATCACCATCGGCACGAGTCCCTCACCCACGCCCACTCCATCGACGCCGACGATCCGCATCATCAGCCCGATCACATCGAAGTGGTTCGCGGCGACCTGCACCAACACCTGCCCTTCGCGCACGACCACGAGCACCTTCCCGACATCCACCACCGTCACGACCACGACCACGACCACGACCACGACCACGACCACGACCACGACCACGACCACGAGCTCGCTCCCTGAGCGCCGACTACTCTCGACTCGCCATGCTCGCCGCTCCCGACAATCCCCACATCGCCAGCGCCCAAGTCGTCGTGCCATGCGCCGACATCACGCCGACCCTGGCGTTCTTCACCGACACGCTGGGCTTTCGGGTCGAGATGATCTCGCCGGCAGATCACCCAACTGTGGTCGTCATCGCAGGTCACGGCATATGTCTGCGACTCGACGCCACCTTCGCCGGCGATCCTGGTGAGCTGCGCCTGCTGTGCACCGACCCCGACGCTGTGGCCGACGGTGCACGCACGCTCACCGCGCCGAACGGTACGCGCATCGATCTCGTCGACGCCGACCCTGCGTTGCAACTGCCCCCGGTTCACCAATCGTTCACGGTCAGCCGTGCAGGCGACGCAGCCGAATGGGGCGTCGGGCGCGCCGGCATGCGTTATCGCGATCTCATCCCCGACCGCGAGGGTGGTCGATTCATTGCATCGCACATCCACATCCCCGCAGCCGGTCCGGTTCCCGACTACGTGCACTTCCACAAGGTGCGCTTCCAAATGATCTTCTGCTACCGCGGCTGGGCGCGCCTGGTGTACGAAGACCAAGGGCCACCGTTCGTGCTCAACGCCGGCGACTGCGTGCTGCAACCACCCGAGATCCGCCACCGTGTGCTCGAGAGCTCAGCCGATCTGCAGGTCATCGAGATCGGCTGCCCGGCCATCCACGAGACGTTCGCCGATTCGGCGACGATCTTGCCTACCCCGTTCGTGTTGCCCGATCGCGACTTCGACGGCCAACGGTTCGTGCGCCACATCGCTGCCGAGGCCGACTGGGCACCGTGGCGCGCCGACGGCTTTCGGTGCCGCACCATCGGCTTCGGTCCGGCCACCAATGGCCTCGCCGAAGCCCAGGTGGTGCATCCGGTCGATGGTTCACCGTCTCACACCACTGTCAGCCACGATGCCGAGTTCGTGTTCATGATGGTGCTCGACGGTGCAGTCACCCTCGACCGACCCGATGAGCCGCCGGTTCGTCTGGCCGGAGGCGACAGCGTCACCTTGCCAGCTGGCATGGCGCACCGCTTGCTTGATTGCACGCCAGATCTCGAGTTCCTCGACGTCACACTTCCCGCCAACATCACGCTCGCCCACATGACTCTCTCCCACACATGACTCGGCCTTGCAAGATCGGCATTCAGTTGCCCGAGGTCGAGCGACGCGTCGAATGGCCCGAGCTCATCGCCATGGCACAGGCTGCCGAGCGCGTGGGTTTCGATTCCATCTGGCTCGGCGATCACCTGTTGTACGACCTACCCGGCGGAACCACTCGGGGCCCGTGGGAGGTCTGGACGTCACTGGCTGCCATCGCCGCCGTCACCGAGCGCGTAGCCATCGGGCCGCTCGTCGCGTCCACAAGCTTCCACGCGCCGGCCATGCTGGCCAAGCAAGCGGCCACCGTCGACGCCATCTCGGGAGGACGGCTCATCGTCGGTCTCGGGGCCGGCTGGAACGAACGCGAATACACGGCGTTCGGATTTCCCTACGACCAACGGGTGTCACGCTTCGGCGAGGCGTTCACCATCATTCGCACCTTGCTCGCCGACGGCAGCATCGACTTTCACGGAGAGTTCTACGATGCCACCAACTGCGTGCTCGACCCCATGTCGGTGCAACCAGGCGGGCCGCTGTTGATGGTTGGCTCGGCGAGCCCGCGGATGCTCGCGATCACCTTGCCCCACGTCGACGCGTGGAACGTGTGGTGGACGCTGTACGGCAACACGGCCGCCGGCTTCGGTGCCCTGAAATCGCGCGTCGACGAAACATGCACGACCATCGGCCGTAACCCCACCGACGTGCAAGCCACCGCTGCGGTGTACGTCCAGCTACCGGTCGGAGCCGGCCGCATGATGGGCGACGAGCATGGCACGAACACCGCCGCCATCACCGGTAAACCGCACGAGGTTGCGACGCACCTTGCCGCCTTCGCGGCAGCCGGTGCGTCGCACCTGCAACTCGTGGTCGACCCGATCACACTCGACAGCATCGAGTGGTTGAGCGACGTGTTGGACGAGCTCGATCATTGAGCGGCCGGCACTCCCGGATCACCGCGCAGCGCGGCCAACGTGATGCGATAGTCGTCGGGGCTGATCTCGCCACGAGCAAGGCGCTCGGCGAGTAGCGCCTCTGCGTTGGCCGTGGGCGATGTCGGGGCGCCAGCGGCGGGTGCGACAGCTGCTGCCGATGCGCGGTTGCGGAACGACATGAACAGCGCCACCGCTGCGGCTGCTGCGATGACGAGCACCACGACCATTCCGAACCAGTGCCGATCGTCGTCGTGGTACATCCCGCGCGGTTCACCTGCCAAGGCCACACCCGAGACTGCGAGCGCACCAATCGCTCCGAACACCGTCGATGTAATGATTCTGCGTCGCATGATGACTCCTTGGTCGTCGGACTTCTCTACCAAGAACGGTACGGCAAGCGCCGTGCCAACGGTTGGGTACCAGGTGAGAACCGGGTGAGAACACAGGCCGAGCGCCGACCACGCCGACGCCGCCCCTGGGTAGCCTCGCCGTGTGGCATTGCTCCCCCGCTCCGGTCGATCGGACACGCCTACGCTCGACCACGGCCAGATCCGAGGTCTCACCAGGCGCTGGCTCGCGCCGTGGTCGCAGCTCATACCGGCTGAACAAGACCTTCTTGTCGACCTCACCGAGCAACTGGTCGACGATCTCCGCTGGGAGGCCGCCAACGGATTCGCGATCACCGACGACATGCGCGTAGCCATCGCGTCGCACGCTGCGCTGCTGGTGCTTGCGTTCGACGACGGACTCGACAACTACCACGACGTCACGTCGATCATCGTGCACCCATCCACCATCGTGCGACGCGGCGAGCACTACCTGGGCGACGGCCTGTTCAGCGATGGCCACGACCCGGTGATCGGTGAGGCCCACCACCGCGGGCCTGTGCTGGTGTCGTGGGATGCCGCTGCGTCTCAGGCTCGCGCTCCCCAGTACGGCGACAACGTCATCCTGCACGAGTTCGCTCACCGTCTCGACATGCTCGACGGCATCAGCAACGGCACGCCGTTGTTGGCCGATCGCAACGAACTCGAGCGATGGGTGCGTGTGTGCACCGACACCCTCACGCGGCTCCGGCTCGCTACCGAGCCATCGGTGCTCAGCGACTACGCCGCCACCAACCCGGCCGAGTTCTTCGCCGTCGCCACCGAGGTGTTCTTCACGCGGCCGATTCCACTGCGCGACGAAAACCCGCAGCTCTACAGCGTGTTACGCGACTACTTCCGCCAAGACCCCGCAGCGCGTTGTGTTACGACGTGAGCGCCTTGTCGGCCGCCCGCAGGCGTGCACACACAGCGACCAGTAGCCGCAACGCCATGTCGGGGTTTTCGCGTAGCGCGGCACGCATGTTGAACGGCGCGAGCGACAGTGTGGTGCAGGTACTGGAAGCGATGACCGCTGCGGTGCGGGGGCCCTTGTCGAGCACCGCGATCTCGCCGAAGTACTGGCCCGCCCCGAGCTCGGTGCGCTTGCGGCCGTTCACCTTCACATCAGCTGTGCCGTCGGTGATCAGGTAGAAACGCGCTGAGGTGTCGCCGTCGGCGACGATGGTGGCCCCGTCGGCGTGAATCTGCTCGCGGCACTCGCTCGCCAACACCTTCAGCTGTCTCTGCGAGAGACCTTCGAACAAGTCGACCTTCGCCAACGCTTCGACTACTTGGTTGACGCTACCCCGAGCCATGGCCCCCCGATTCGTGCGGCATCAACCTTCGTCGATGCCCTGCGCCCACGATGATATCGCGAGGCGCGCCTACGCCCGGTGCGCAGCGACGAGAAGGAAGAACGACGACGAAGAAGAAGAGGAGGAGGAGGAAAAGGAGGAGGAGGAGAAAACAGAAGAAGAAGCGCCGCTCCCGTTCGCACGCCCAAATCAGGGTGAACGCGCTGTCGTCGACGAACTGGTGAAAGCTGTTGGCGACAAGCGCCTGCTCGTGGTCGTCGACAACTGCGAACATGTGCTGGCCGCGAGCGCGGCGGTGATCGAACGCATCATCGCCGACTGCCCCAAGGTGGTCGTGCTGGCAACGAGCCGCGAGCCGTTGATGATCAGCGGCGAACGGCTGCGGCCCGTGCCGTCGATGCCCGCGCCCGACGCTGAGACGTTGCTCCTCGAACGCGCCGCGGCCGAGGCACCCGATCTCATCATCGATTCGCTGAGGCGCGCCTTGACTCTGGTGCTCGGTCACTACGACACTCGCAGCATGACCAAGATCGTGGCTGGAGCCGTCATCGCCCAAGGTGAGTGCGGCGAGGACGACATCACGTCCGTGAACCTCGACCAGATGGCCGACACCCTCGCAAGTAGGGCGCCCACCGTCGACGAACGGCGCGAACTCGTCGAGATGCTCCGCTGGATAGCGGCCTTGGTCAGGGGCATCGAAGAGTCAGCGCCCGAGCAGGCCAGTTCGACGCCAAGTTGAAGGCATGAGCACCACGTGTGCTGACCCATCTCTGGTCAGGCGCGGCTCGTGAACGCGAGCGGTAACGACTTGATGTCGTAGATACCTATCGGGCTGCCCCACTCGATGTCGCCGTCGATGCGCATCTCGCGCATGCGGGGAGCCAAGAACGCGAACGCCTCGTCGAGTTCGGCCCAGGCCAGACCAGCGCCCAGGCAGTAGTGAGGTCCCGCTCCGAAGCTCAGGGCGCGCTCCTTGCCGCGTGCAGCGGTGATGTCGAACTCGGTCGGTGCGGCGTCGTGCGGAGCCTCCCTGTTGGCGGTCCATGTGCACACGGGCATGACGGTCCCGACAGGGAACACGATGTCGCGGTAGGTGAATGCTTCTCGCACGATGCGCACCGTGAACGGCCCGACCGGTTCGAAGCGAAGCACCTCATCGGCAGCGGCACCGGACAGAGAGGGGTCATCCGCAAGGGCTCGCCACTGTTCCGGATACTCGGCGAAGAGCCGGAGCCCGTGTGCGATTTGGTTCTCGGTCGTGTCGATCCCGCCGCTGAGCATGGCGATCACGAGGCTCACCACGTCGGCTTGGACGAGGCGATCACCGTCCTCTTCGACGCTCAGGAGTTCGGACACCAGATCCTCACGAGGATGGGCGACGTGGTCGGCGACGAGGTCTTCCACGTACGACTCGAATGCGGCGGTCCCCTCTTCGATCTCGGTCCGGCGGCTTTGCAGCGCCGCAATGTCGAGACGAGCCTGCAGGATCGCCGAATAGTCACGCAGCAGAGGCGCATCCCCAACCGGCGCGCCTACGTTCAGCGCAATCATCCGAGAAGGGAACGGCCGAGCGATCGCGTCCATCGCTTCACAGGTGTTCGCACCGTCCAGGTCGTGCCAGAGGTCAGAGAGCAATTCACGCATGACGGGTCGCCAGCGATCGGCGGCACGAGGAGTGAACGATCGCGCTACGAGTCGACGCAGGCGCTTGTGGTCGTCACCGCTGCGGCCGAGCAGACCACGCTGCATCACTCGATGGATCGGACCATCGTTGATGCCCATCAGTTCCATCAACTCGGCGCCCGGGAACGCCAGCAACGGGCTCTTCAAGAAGAACTCGGCCGCCTCGCGCTCGAGCACCGCCACGCTGGTGTCGTTGCGAGCCAACCACGATGCCGCACGAGCTTCGGCTAGAGCGACGTGGAGCCGCGTGCCGTGCATGTTCGGTTGCCGCAGATCGAGCAACGGTAGGTCTGCTTCGTCAAGTCTCACTCAAACGGACGCTAACGGAGTAACTCGCAACCATGATCAGTGCGTCAAACCATCCGATCTGATCGCCAGCGTGTCGCGGTAGTGGTTGTGCAGGCGATAGCCAGAAGCCATGAGACGGCGCTCGCATCGCTGGCGGTCACCGGCAGAGAGATGCCTGCTCTCGAAGAGGATCGCCCCGGGCGGCGACCCGTCGAGATCGATCTGATCGAGAATTGCAGCGTCGTGTCCTTCGGCGTCGATGTGAAGCAGGTCGATCATCTGACTGGGTGCCAACTGCATGAGCGAGGCGAAGGTCAAAGCAGGAACTACCACCTCGCGCAGCGCGGCTTCCAGACCCGCAAGAACGCCCGCGTGCTTCAGCACCGTCACTCGATGAATGCTTGACAACTGCTCGACCCATGCGGGCATCACTTGCGTGCGGTGCACGGTGATCATGGTCACCTCGCCGTCGTGGCTTGTCACGGCTGCCCGAACGAGTGTGAAGCGCTCACTGCCGCCGCGGTGTGCCGTGAGCGCTGCAAAGTGCTCGGGCACCGGCTCGACGAAGAGGACGCGCCATGCCGAATGAGAGTCGATCAACTCGGCGAGCGGGTCGTCCGCCCGGCCATCGTGCGAGCCGATCTGAACGATCGTTGCCTCAGGATGATTAGCTGCCCACCGCCCAAGGCGTCGGCTCAGATCACCGTCATCCTGCCGCCGTCTCCGCGAGTCCCGATGCCGAGCCCATGATCGAGCAGCACTCCGGACCGGATGACGGGCGCGCCGCTTGATTCGACGGGCTAGAACGCGATAACGCGACATCGTCGGTCGTGGCGAACCGCCCATCCCTGCCCCCGACATGAGTGCATTCTGACACGAGGACGATCGAAGCCAATTCCGGCCACGGCAACTCTGTGGGAGACTTCCAGCGGAGGTAGGCGACGGATGGCCGACTACGGCATGGGCACGGTGACGTTTCTGTTCACCGATATCGAGGGCTCGACAGAGCTGCTACGCCAGGCGGGCGACAGGTATGCCGAGTTGCTCGAAAAGCACCGGGAAATCATTCGCGCCGCCGTCGCCGCTCATGCAGGAACCGAGCGAGACACCCAGGGAGATTCGTTCTTCATCACGTTCGACAACCCGTCGGCGGCGATCGCTGCCGCCCTGGCTGCTCAGCGCGCTCTGAGCGCGGAGCCGTGGCCCGATGGGCTCGAGTTGCGAGTGCGGATGGGCATCCATCTCGGCGAGGCCACAGACCGCGGCGAGGGGCCAGTCGGTCTCGCCGTCCATCACGGCGCGCGCATGGCTGCGACTGGCCATGGCGGGCAGATCCTGCTCAGCGACGCGGCCCGAATCGCAGCCGCGACACTGCCGCAGGGCGCCGGTGTGATGGCGCTCGGGTCGTTCCACGTGCGCGACGTGGGCACGGTGCCGCTCCACCAGCTCACCGCGCCGGGTCTGTCGGTCGAGTTCCCACCGTTGCGGGCAACAACGGAGGTGCCGGGCAACCTTCCCGTCGAGCTGTCGACCTTTATTGGCCGCGCCGCCGAGTTGAAGTCATTGGTGGAGGAACTGGACGAGCATCGGCTGGTGACCTTGATCGGAGTCGGTGGCACCGGTAAGACGCGCTTGTCGGTGGAGGCTGCGCGGGAGGTGTCGGCGTCGTTTCCCGACGGGTGTTGGATGGTCGAACTTGCGGCAGTCACCGTTCCCGAGGCGGTTCCGTTCGCGTTCTGTACGAACCTCGACATCACGGCGCCGGCCGAGGGGGATGTGCTCGGGCACCTGGTTGCACTCCTTCGCGACAGGCGGGTGTTCATCATCGTCGACAACTGCGAGCATCTGCTCGCTGCTGCGGCCGACACAGTCGAGCGGATCGTGTCGGCGTGTCCCAAGGTCACGGTGCTGGTGACGAGTCGTGAGCCGTTGATGATCCGTGGCGAACGGCTCGTACCGGTGCCGTCGTTGTCGCCCGACGAGGCAGAACGGTTGTTTCTCGACCGCGCCCGTGACGAAGCTCCCGATCTGCTCATCGACGCCGACCAAGCCCGAGCCGTCACCGAGTTGTGCGCACGACTCGACGGCCTGCCGTTGGCGCTCGAGTTGGCTGCATCGCGAGTGCGGGCATTCAGCCCGGTCGAGCTCGTCGCGAACCTTGAGGAGCGGTTCCGGATGCTCGTCGGCGGACGCCGGTCACGCATGGAGCGCCATCAGACGATGCGCGGCACACTCGACTGGTCGTACGACCTGTGCGGTGACGTCGAGAAGGCGGTGTTCGATCGGTTGTCGGTGCTCCCGGCAGGGTTCGACCTCGCCGCGGCCAAGGCCGTTGCCGGCGGCGACGGGGTGGGCGATTTCGACGTGGTCGACGTGGTGCCGCAGCTACTCGACCGCTCACTCCTCCAACGCACCACCGCACCCGATGGCACCACCCGGTACCGGATGCTCGAGACCATGCGCGCCTACGGACGTGAACACCTCCACCACCAAGGAACCGCCGACACGATCCGCGCCCATCACGCCCGCTACATCGCAGCCACCATCGCCGCGCTCGGA
>JAYTNH010000348.1:0-2905 GCA_043748395.1 Ilumatobacteraceae bacterium
TCGCCGTCGGTCGCAGTGTAGAAGTCGGCCAGCATCGCGTCGATGAGCACCACTTTGGCGTCGCCGTGACGAATGCGGGCACGCGTCGACTCGATGAACACGTCGAGCGATCCCATGCGCATGGGCAACGGCAGCACCATGCTGGCCATACCTGCGAGCCAGCACCCCTGAATGGCGGTCATCACCGCGCGCGAGGTGGGCCCGAGAATGGCGACGTGATCACCGGGTACCAGTCCGCGAGCCTGCAGAGCCGCTGCCACCACGCGTGCGTCGGTGTGGATCTCGTTCCACGACACGAACCCGTCCCCTTCGGGGGGCGCCACCGATTGACCGACGAAACGCACCCCGTTGCCGTGCTCGACCGCCGCCACGAGCCGTTCGATGATCGAGTCACCACAGTCGGATTTCACGCTGGACATGAAAGAGCACCGTAGTGCCGCTGCCGGTGCTCGTAGAATCTCGGGCGTCATGACTGCCAACACCAACGCTGCCGACCCGCTTGCCGACATTCCTACGCATCGCTACACGGGCGCGCTCGCACAGCAGATCGAGCAACGGTGGCAGCAGTGGTGGCACGACGAAGCTACGTTCGAGACGCCCAACCCGTCGGGGCCGCTGGCCGATCCCGAGCGAGTCGCCAACAAGCCGAAGCTGTTCGTGCTCGACATGTTTCCGTACCCCAGCGGCACTGGTCTGCACGTCGGCCACCCGCTCGGGTTCATCGGCACCGACATCTACGCCCGCTACAAACGCATGACCGGCTACAACGTCATGTACACCATGGGCTTCGATGCGTTCGGGCTGCCGGCCGAGCAGTTCGCCGTGCAAACCGGCACCCACCCAGCCATCACCACCAACGCCAACGTGGCGACGTACCGCCGCCAACTGCGTCGCCTTGGCCTCAGCCACGACCTACGCCGCAGTGTGAGCACCACCGACCCTGCGTACTACCGCTGGACCCAGTGGATCTTCTTGCAGGTGTTCAACTCGTGGTACGACACCGATCTGCAGCGCGCCAGGCCGATCACCGAGCTCATCGCCGACTTCGAGTCAGGAGCGCGGGCCGTGCCCACCGGCGCAGCGTGGCAGGCCCTCAGCGCTGTCGAGCGGGCGCGCATCATCGACGATCACCGCCTTGCATACGTCAGCGATGCGCCGGTGAACTGGTGCCCCGGCCTGGGCACGGTCGTGGCCAACGAAGAGGTCACCGCCGATGGCCGCAGCGATCGCGGCAACTTCCCCGTGTTCAAACGCAACATGCGCCAGTGGATGATGCGCATCACCGCCTACGCCGACCGGCTCATCGACGACCTCGACCTGCTCGACTGGACCGACGCGATCAAGGCAATGCAACGCAACTGGATCGGCCGTAGCCATGGCGCTGCGGTGCGCTTCCATTCGCCTGCCGGCGCCATCACGGTGTTCACCACCCGCCCCGACACGCTGTTCGGCGCGAGCTTCATGGTGCTCGCACCCGAGCATGCAATGGTCGAGGCACTCACCACGGGCGATCATGCCTCGGCGGTCGCCGCGTACCGTGCCGCTGCCGAGGCCAAGAACGACATCGACCGACAAGACGCCAGCCGCAGCAAGACCGGTGTGTTCACCGGTTCGTACGCCGTCAATCCCGTGTCGGGCGAGCAACTACCCATCTGGATCGCCGACTACGTGCTCATGGGGTACGGCACGGGGGCCATCATGGCCGTGCCGTGTGGCGACCAGCGCGATTTCGAGTTCGCGCGCACGTTCGGGCTGGCCATCCCTGCCATCCAACAACCACCGCAGTCGTGGTTCGATCAACACGGCATTGCGCCCACGCTCGACACTGCGCTGTGGCCTGTGGCGTTCACCGGTGACGCACCGTATGTGCACTCCACCCGCAACGGCCTCGACCTCAACGCTGTCGCCACAGTCGCCGACGCAGTGGCGGCGACGAATCAGTGGCTCAGCGCCAACGGCCACGGCGAGGCCACCATCTCGTACAAGTTGCGCGACTGGCTGTTCAGCCGTCAGCGGTATTGGGGCGAGCCGTTCCCCATCGTCTACGACACCGATGGCACGCCCCACGCGCTGCCCGACGACCAACTACCTCTGGTGCTGCCCGAGACCGACAGCTTCTCGCCGCGCACGTTCGACCCCAACGACGCGATGAGCAACCCCGAGAGCCCGCTCGATCGGCTCGACTGGTGGGCCGACGTTCAGCTCGACCTGGGCGACGGACCAAAGCCGTATCGCCGCGACACCAACGTGATGCCGCAGTGGGCCGGTAGCTGCTGGTACGAACTTCGCTACCTCGATCCCACCAACGAGAACGCCTTCGTCGATCGCGATGTCGAGCGCTACTGGATGGGTCCGCAACCACACATCCGCCCCGACCACCCGGGCGGCGTCGACCTGTACGTCGGCGGCGTCGAGCACGCCGTGCTGCACCTGTTGTACGCACGGTTCTGGCACAAGGTGCTGTTCGATCTGGGGCACCTCAGCTCGAAAGAGCCGTACTACCGCCTGTTCAACCAGGGGTACATCTTGGCCGAGGCGTTCAAGGACGAACGCGAGATCTACGTCGATGCCGTCAGCGTGCAACGACACGACGACGGTTCGTTCACCTACGAGGGCGAGCCGGTGACGCGCGAGTGGGGCAAGATGGGCAAGAGCCTCAAGAACGCCGTCACCCCCGACGACATCTGCAACGCATACGGCGCCGACACCCTGCGGCTGTACGAGATGGCCATGGGCCCACTCGATGCGTCACGGCCCTGGGAAACCCGCGACGTGGTGGGCATGTATCGCTTCTTGCAACGTGTGTGGCGCATCATCGTGAACGAGGATTCGGGCGAACTGAAGGTGCTCGCCACCGACGCCGACGATGCCACCCGGCGGTTGCTGCACCGCACCATTGCCGGCG
>JAYTNH010000349.1:0-1967 GCA_043748395.1 Ilumatobacteraceae bacterium
CCGATGCGATGGCGGTGCATGTGAGTGATCTTCAGCACCGTACCGTCGGCCGACAGATAGGCGACGTCGATGGGGTAGCGCATGCCGATGGTGTGCACCCAACGGCAACCCGGTAGCACGATGACTCCTTCGATGCCGTCGGTGCCGAGCAGCCCGCGGGCCTTCGCCCGATGGTCTGTGGCAACCTCGGCGGAGGCGAGAACGTGTCCTTTGATGACCAACCACGCCATGGTCGGAAGCCTTGCACGTTCACGGGGTACCATCGCGTTCGCCCACTGAATGGGGAGGGGAACTCATGCCGTACATTGCCAATCGCACGGTGTTCGATGCCGACAGCCATGTGATGGAGTTACCAGGCTGGCTCGAGAGCTACGCCGATACCAAGACTGCGTCGGCCATCAGACCGCTCGCATTGGGCGGAGCTGGCGCGTTGGCCGAACGGGCCGTGGCCGAGGCAGCCGAGCGTGCGGCCGAGGGCACCACGTTGGTGGCCGAGCTCGATCCGCTCGAGGTGTTGCAGCCGAAGGGCTGGTCGGCGCATGGCGCATTCGATCGCGAGCAGCGCACCAAGGTGCTCGATGCGTTGGGTTTCGAAGCCCAGCTGGTGTTCCCCACGTTCGCTCCCACGCAGTTCGCCGGCACCGATCTCGACCTGCTGTACGGCGGTACCGATGCGCTCAACCGAGCCATGGCCGACTTCTGCTCACGCGACCCGAGGCTGCTTGCCGTCGGTGCAGTGCCGTGGGGCCATCCCGCCCGCACCATCGCCTCAGCACGGGCTGCCATCCACGCCGGCTGCGCAGCACTGCAGGTGCACTCATCGCTCACCAGCGGTGTCGTTGGGCCGACGCATCCCGATCATCAGCCCCTCTGGGCGCTGCTCGAAGAGCACAACATCCCTGCCGTCACGCACATCGGCGGTGGTGGCCGGCCGGTGCAGCGGGCAATGCACGACAACGGCATCACGGTCACCGACTTCCTCGGCGGCGGCGAGAACATCCGCTCGAAGGACTATCTGGGTGTTCACCAGCGCACCGAGGTGTTCTGGGGGGCGATGATCTTCGACGGCATGTTCGAACAGTTCCCTGGTCTGCGCGCCGCATCCATCGAAGAAGGCGCGTTGTGGGTTGCTCCGTGGCTACGTCGTATCGACATGGCCCAGCGCACGTTCGGGAAGACCGAGTCAGTGCTGCGCGACCTACCGATGAAGCCCAGTGAGTACGTGCATCGCCACATGCGGTTCACGCCGTTTCCAGGCGAGCCCATCGACTGGCTCATCGACAGTTGTGGCGACGACCTGTTCATGTTCTCCAGCGACTACCCGCACCCCGAGGGCACCCGCGATCCGCAGCGCCGGTTCGAGCAGACCATCGGCGATGTCACCGAGGCCACGCGCGAGCGGTTCTACGCCGGCAACTTCGCCGAGTTGTACCGCGGCGCGGTTCCGGTGTGACTCGCCGATGACCGCCGCCGTTCCTGCCCGCGCCACCGATGTTGCGTTGTGCGATCGGGTGTCGGTGCTGATCGGCGAGTCGAACGGTAAGTACCCCGACGGCAACTCGATGTTCGTCGCCGGCACCGACGGATCGCTCATCATCGACCCGTCGCTCACGGTGCATCGGCGCGACCTCATCCCAGGCGCGATCGACCGGGTGCTGGTGAGCCACGCCCACGAAGATCACATGTCGGGCATCGGGGCCGTGGGTGCGCCACACGTGCATGTGCACCACGACGACCTGGCCGGGGTGCAGTCGATGGACGGACTGATGACCGTGTACGGCCTGCCCGCCGCCGACGAACCTGCCTGGCGCGAAGCGGTGGCGTCGTCGTTTCACTTCACCGGCTGGCCCGAGGCATGCGGTTTCGCCGACGGTGAGGTGTTCGACCTCGGCGGCACGCGGGTGCAGGTGATGCACCTGCCCGGTCACACCCGGGGTCACAGTGCGTTCGTGGTCGAACCGCATGGC
>JAYTNH010000350.1:0-3728 GCA_043748395.1 Ilumatobacteraceae bacterium
GTACCGATGAGCGCGTCGCGTCGCGATGCGGTGATCTCGTCTTGCATCTCGCGGAGTTCGGCCAACCGTTCGTGCATGAGCGCAGGATCGACCGCGCCGTCGAGACCCATCGCGTAGGTGCCTTCTTCGGCGCTGTAGGAGAAGAAACCACACCAGTCGAGTTGCGCTCGTTCGACGAAGTCGAGCAGCTGATCGTGATCGGCCTCGGTCTCACCGGGGTAACCCACGATGAAGTTGCTGCGGAACGCGGCGTCGGGTTCGCGCTCGCGGATGTCGGCGATGCGCGTGAGGAACCGCTTGCCGTCGCCCCATCGCCGCATGCGGCGCAGCAACGGCTTGCTCACGTGCTGCAGCGACAGGTCGAAGTAGGGCACACCCGTGTCGCAGATGGCATCGATGAGCTCGTCGGTGAGATCGCTCGGGTACAGATACAGCAGTCGAGTCCACGGCGCGACGGCGCTGACGGCACGCACCAGCGGCACGATCGAACCGGCACCGAGTTCGTCGGGGCGGTCCTTGCCGTACGACGCGAGGTCTTGGGCGACCAGCACGATTTCCTGCACTTCGAGTTGGTCGACCTCGGCCAGGATGCTTGCCACGTCGCGGCTGCGCTGTGGCCCACGGAAGCTGGGAATGGCACAGAACCCGCACGACCGATCGCAACCCTCGGCGATCTTGATGTATGCCCACGGGCTGGACGACTTCGGCCGTGGCAGGTTCAACAGATCGAGTGTGGGCACCTGCACCGCTGACACCGGTATGCGCTTGGCACCACTCTTCAGCGCTGCCGGGGCTTGTACGGGCACACCGAAGCCTGCAACCTGATCGACTTCGGGCAGGGCATCTGCCAGCTCTTGGCCGTAACGCTCGGCCATGCAACCGGTGACCACCAGCCGCGCACCCGGCCGCCGCTGTTCTTCGAGCGCAAGGATGGTGTCGATCGACTCGCGGCGCGCCTCGTCGATGAACGCACATGTGTTCACCACCACGAGATCGGCCAGCGCGACGTCGTCGGTGGCTTCCATGCCATCGACCAGCAGGGTGCCGATGATCTTGTCGCTGTCGACCTGGTTCTTCGGGCAGCCCAAGGTTTCCACGTAGAAGCGCTGCCGACCCATAGCCCCCCAATCTACGAACTCTGGCGCTCAAACGGTGGCGAGCGGCTCAGAGGTTGTTCAGGCGCAAGCCCGGGTATGGCCAACGCATGTGCACGAGCCTGCCGGTTCCCGACACGGTGATGTAGGCGTCGCGGTACTCGCCGCTGCCATCACGATCGCCGAAGCAGATGTTGGTGGTGAGCAGATCTCCGGTGGCGATGTGTTGCAGCACCTCACCAGAGGGGGCGATCACGGTGATGCCGCCGTTCATGAGCGTGGCCACGCACACGTTGCCGGCACCGTCGACAGCGAGCGAGTCGAGCAGTTGGTAGCCAGGCAGGCCGGCCAGGCACAAGGTGGGGTCGAGCGACGACGTCGGAGCCACCACACCCGGCCCGGACAACGCCCGCCTGAACACGCGGCCGCTGTGGGTCTCGGCCCAGTACACGGTGTTGCCGTCGGGTGACAGCCCGATGCCGTTCGGGCTTTCCACCGCGAAGACCTGTTCGCTGATGTGGCTGCCGTCGGCCTTGGCGTAATAGATGCCGGTGAGGTCGGCGGTGCGGTTGGCGCGATCGCGGATGCCATGGTCGGTGAACCAAAAGCCGCCATGCGCGTCGAACACGAGGTCGTTGGGTGCCCGCAGCGGATGACCGTCGCACTCGGTGTACATGTCGACAACAGCACCCGTGGCAAGGTCGACGCGTTGAATGCGGCCACCGATGTAGCGATCTGGGTCGAAGCCGCTCGGGAACAACAGGTCACCCATCTGAACTGGTGTGAAGCAGCCGCCGTTGTTACACAGGTACAGGGCACCATCGGGCCCGATGGCAGCACCGTTCGGGCCGCCTGGCACCTCGGCCACGGTCTGCTTCGAGCCGTCGGGGTGCACCCGGGTGATGCGCGGACCGAACATCTCGACAAGCAGCACGCTGCCATCGGGCATCGCGATGGGTCCTTCCGGAAACCGCAGTGCTGATGTGATCTCGGTGAACTCCATGGCATGCCCTTTCGTTCGACAGCAGTCGCCTGCGTGGCTATCAACCACTAGTCTCGCCCGCCATGACGACGAAGTCTGACACGGTCGGAAGCTGACACCAGTGGGTGACCTCGCTGCCGACTCGGCGCTCACCCAAGTGGGCCCGAGTGCCTTCGAAGCCACCCTGTCGCGCGACTGGGAGATCTGGGGCCCGAACGGCGGCTACCTGGCTGCGCTCGCCCTTCGTGCCGCGCAGCACGAGTCGCGACGTGCCCGCCCAGCCAACGCCACGGTGCACTTCCTCGGCGTCGCATCGTTCGACGCCCCTGTGACCGTGACAGCAACCACCCAGCGCGAAACGCGGCAGGCCACCAGTGTGAGCGTGCGCATGGAACAGGGCGGCAAGCCGATCCTCGCGGCGATGATGTGGGCGCTCGACGGCGGCCTCGACGGCTTGGTACACGACGAGATCGCTGCTCCGACGGTTCCCGCCTGGCACGCACTGCCCACAATCGCCGAACGCTTCGCGGCGATGGGAGTCGATGGCGCCAGCCCCTACCGGTTCTGGGACAACTTCGAACAACGGCCGGCGCTGTGGATCGGTGACTGGGAGACCCGCACGCTCGACAGCCCGCTCTACCTGAACTGGTTGCGCTACATCGGGGGCGGAAGCACCGACGATCCCTGGGTGCAGGCCGCGCGGCTGCTGCTGCTCGTCGATCTCGGCGCGTGGCCGTCGATCGGCCGGCGCCATCGAACGGAGCAATGGATGGCGCCCACCATCGACGTCGCGTGCGAGTTCCACCGCCTCGGCACCGCCGACGACTGGTTCATGCTGCAGGGCGAGAGCCCGTTCGCCGGCGAGGGCCTGGTAGCCAGCCATCAACACGTGTGGAACGACCGCGGCCAATTGCTCGCCAGCGGCATCAGCCACCTGCTCTGCCGACGAATCGGTTGAGAAGTCTGACTCAGCTCAGCGGTTGCGCTGAGCCTCTTGGAGCAGTTCGAACTCTTCCACCGTCATGAGCACGCTGCGCGCCTTCGAGCCCTCGCTGGGGCCGACCACGCCTCGCTGCTCGAGTAGATCCATGATGCGACCGGCGCGGGCAAAGCCGATCTTGAGCTTGCGTTGCAGCATGCTGGTGCTGCCCAGCTGACTGCGCACCACCAGTTCCATGGCCTGGCGCATGAGCACTTCGTCTTCGTCGTCGTCGGCGCCGTTGCCACCGAAGTCGCCACCGCCCAACACGTGCTGGTCGTCGTCGCCCTCGACGCCGCTGACGTACACAACATCGGGTGCCTGTCGACGCCAGTGCGCCACCACCTTGCGCACTTCTTCCTCACTTACGAACGAACCCTGGATGCGCTGGGACACATTGCTGTTGCCCGGCAGCAACAACATGTCGCCCTTACCGACCAGCTTCTCGGCACCCGGCTGATCGAGGATGACTCGGCTATCGGTGAGCGACGACACGGCGAACGCCATTCGGGCGGGAATGTTGGCCTTGATGACGCCCGTGATGACGTTGACCGACGGACGCTGCGTGGCGACGATGAGGTGGATACCCACAGCACGGGCCTTTTGCGCGATGCGGGTGATGCTCTCCTCGACATCGCGGGCAGCGATCATCATGAGGTCGTTCAACTCGTCG
>JAYTNH010000351.1:0-2107 GCA_043748395.1 Ilumatobacteraceae bacterium
GAGCGTCTTGCACCGGTGCTCACCACGCGCTACGTGCGTTCTACGCTGGTCGACGTGGCGGGTGGCTCGCGATCAACCTTCGACAGCGGCCTGGTGTGCACCGACACCGACGGATCTGCGGTGAGCCTCGATCGAGTCATCATCGAGACTAAGTCAGATGGGCCGGCTGGCCCTATCGACCGTTGGCTTTGGCACCACGGTGTGAGGCCGATCAAGCTCAGCAAGTACTGCACCACGCTTGTCCAACTACGGCCAGAGCTTCCGTCGAACAAGTGGCACCGCACCATCCACCGCTACTTTCGCTGACCCCCGCCGCCACCCCTCTCGCACCCTCGCACGGCCCTCCCTGCGTCGCGTACTCGCTGCGTTTGCCGACGAATCCACACCGTGTGTGGATTCGGCTCCAAACGCTGGGGCGTGTGCCGGGGCTCGACGAGAGCTAGACGAGCGGCCAGGGGTAGCGGCGCCCGCTGCGGTCCACCGGGAACACTGGCTGTTCGACTACCCAGGCGGCGCGTTCCTGTACGGACTCGACCTCGTCGTCGCTGAGCAGCGCAGCGATGTCGAGCGGAATCTGCACCGCAAGCTTCGCAACGGCGGGCAGTAGATGCTCGGGGACTTCTTCGCCGCCGAACTCCCACACCACGGTGCGCAGCTTGAACTCTGCGGCGAAGCACAAGCCGTGGTCGATGCCCCAGATGTGGTCGGCGTCGTCGATCAGCACATGGCCGCTTTTGCGGTCGGTGTTGTTGGCCAGCAGGTCGAACAAAGCCACCGCGCGAAGGTCGTCGTGCAGGTCTTCGCGCGTCTCGTGGATGGTGAAGTAGTGCTGCTGGTGATCGGCGGCCACGAACCACTGCACGGAGCCTTCGCCCAGTGGCCCATCGCGGATGATCGTAGGCGGCACGAGGTCGAGTCCGAGGGCAAGCCCCAGCCGGTATGCAGCCAGTTCGCGACGATGCAAGCCAGGCTCGAAGTCCCACAGCGGACGCTCGCCACGGGTGGGCTTGTAGATGGCCTGCGCAGCGCGATCGCCGTGGGTGACGTTCACCAGGAACGTTGCGTTGCTGCTCCACGGCATGCGCCCCTCGATGTCGACGTCGCCCTTGAGGAGCAGGTCGATCTGGTCGCTGCGGTCGGTCAGTTCATCCGTGGGCATATGTGGCCGTCGGGGTCGAGGGGGAGTCGGCACCACGCGCATGGCGGCCGGCCGGCAGCCACCACAGTGTCGGCAAGTTCGCAGAAGGCATGTGCTTGGCTGCGCGTCAGGAACACACGAACGTGACCGCGAGATTCGAGCGCGTCGGGCTCGGGCTCACCTGCTTCGTCGACCGGCACGACTTCTTCGAGCTGTACCAACACCCGATCGTTCGATTTGTCGTAGCCAAGGCCGATCGGGCCGAGCACGAACACAGGCTCGGCCGGTTGGCCGAGGTCCATCGCGGCCGGCATGGGCTTGTGGGTGACATCGGGTAGATCGCTCAGTACGCGGCGAACGTGTTCGGCGATCGCCGCTACCTGCTGCTTCTCGCACTTCACGGTGACTCGCGTGGCGCCGCGACGGGCCTGCAGGAGGAACAGTCGCTGCCCGGGCTGGCCGAGTGTGCCGACGGTGAACGTGTCGACCTCGTCGAACTCGTAGAACACGCCCACTACGACGGCCTCAACTCGGCCAGTGATCCGCCTGTTGAGTTCACGGTGAGCACCACCGGCCCCCACGCGCTGTAGGCGACGGCGCTGATCGAGCATGTGCTGATCACGATGCGCTGAAACAGGTCGAGGTGCGTGCCCATGGCGTGGGCCACGGCGGCCTTGATGGGGTCGGCGTGTGAAACGCACACCACCACCCCGCCGGGATGCGCGGCGCGAATGCGATCGAGCGCGCTGACGATGCGGCTCTGCATCTCGGTAAAGCTTTCGCCGCCAGGAAAGCGGAACGTGGACGGCGCCCGTTGCACGGTGCCCCACTCGGGCAGCTTCATCAGCTTCTTCAGCTCGGCGCCGGTCCAGTCGCCGAAGTCGCATTCGAGCAGGCCGCGGGCGATCTGCACCTTGCAGCCCCGCGCCTTGGCAATGGGTGCCGCGGTTTCGCGTGTGCGCTCGAGCG
>JAYTNH010000352.1:0-6436 GCA_043748395.1 Ilumatobacteraceae bacterium
TCGCGGCGAGCGGTGAGCACCACATCGCAACCGGCCTGGGCGAGCGCGATGGCGATGCCTTCGCCGATGCCACGGCCGGCGCCGGTGACCACGGCGACGCCGTCGGCGAGTGCGAAGCGATCAAGAACTGAATCAGTCATCTGCTCAGGGTAGGGCGAGGCCCGCAGCGGTCTCGTACCGTGCTCGGCGGGCGCCGGCCGATGGCGGTTCCGGTGCGATCGCTGCACCGTGGATGTGGTCGGATGGGGCATGAAATTTGGTCTGGCATTTGGTAGCAGCGTTGGCACCGACCCCATGTCGGCTCTCGAGATCGCACGGATCGCGGAGGCCGTGGGCTTCGAATCGATCTGGGGTGGCGAGCATGTGATCATGCCGTCCACCATCGAGTCGCGCTACCCCTACACACCCGACGGCAAGATCCCCGCAATGCCCGACACGCCCATCCCCGATCCGCTGATCTGGCTGGCGTACGTCGCGGCCGCGGCACCCACGCTGCGACTCGGCACCTGCATTCTCATCTTGCCGCAGCGCAATCCACTCGTGCTCGCCAAGGAGCTCGCCACGCTCGATCACCTCTCGGGTGGCCGGGTCGAACTCGGCATTGGCGTGGGCTGGATGAAAGAGGAGTTCGACGCACTCGACGTTCCGTGGGAACACCGTGGTCGGCGCAACGACGAGTACGTCGCCGCACTGCGCATGCTGTGGTCGGGCAGCAACGTCGAGTTCCACGGCGAGTTCGTCGACTTCGAGCCGCTCACCTGCTCGCCCCGGCCGGCGCAGGGTTCGGCGATCCCGATCCTTGTGGGCGGCGACTCACCGGCGGCAATGCGGCGCGCGGCGCGCCTCGCCGACGGCTACTTCCCCGGTGAGGCCGACCCGGTGCGACTCGGCGAACTCATCACCACCGTTCGCTCCGCATGCACCGCGATCGATCGCGACCCGGCAAGCATCGAGATCAATGCAATGTTCGGTGTGCAGATGGCCGATCCCGCGGCCGGTGTCGAGTCGATGCGCGAGCAAGGTGTTGGGCGCATCATGGTGCCGGCGTTCTTCTTCGGTGGCGATGGCGGGCTCGACCGGCTGCGCGAGTTCGGCGAGAGCTACGTGCGCACCGCCAACGACTGAGTGCACCCAGGAGGCGCGGCAGGCGAGCTGCGGCGTGGAGCACCGAACGACGTAGCTTGCGGGCATGACCCACAACATGCCTGCACTCTCACTTGCTGCGGTGCCGGGACGCCGCGCGCAGACCGTCGAGCTGGCGGCCGAGATCGAGCGCCGCAGGTTCTCCGGTATCTACTGCCCGAGCTTCGGCGACTCGATGGGGCTGTGTCTGTCGATCGCCCACGCCACCACCCACCTCGAGTTCGGTACCTCGATCCAGCCGATCTATCTGCAGCACCCGATCGCGTTGGCTACCTCGGCGAGCTACCTGCACGAGATCTCCGGCGGACGATTCAGGTTGGGCGTTGGCGTCACCCACGGGCCGGTGATCAAACGACTTCACGTCGAGACCGGGAAGCCGCTGAGCGACATGCGCGAATACGTCACCGTCATGCGCGCCGCCGCCGACTCGATGGGTGGATTACCACCGGTGATCCTCGCCACGCTGCGCGACAAGATGGTGGCGCTGTCGGTCGAGATCGGTGACGGAGCGGTGTGGGCCAACGCCTCGCGCAGCCGTATGGCGCATTCACTCGCGCTGGTGCCCGACGATCGCCGTGCCGACTTCTGGATCGGCAACATGATCCCCACGGTGATCGACGACGACATCGACGCAGCCCGCGCCCGCAACCGCAAGACGTTGCAGACCTACGTGACGCTACCGAACTACCGCAACTACTGGATCGAGGCCGGCTACGGCGACGAAATGGCAGCGGTGCAGACCGCCCTGGCTGCGGCCGACAGCGATGGCGTACTGGCTGCGATGAGCGACCGATGGCTCGATGATTGCACGCTGTCGGGCTCGGCCAGCCGGGTCCGCGACGGCGTCGAGGCATGGTTCGATGCAGGCGTCGGCTCCCCCATCGTCGTGCCGTCATCCACATCGGGCGGCCAGGCCAAGGCCTTCACCGAAGTGTTCGACGCGTTCGCGTATTCATGACGGTTCGCCCCGCGCGCTACTGCCCGTAGCCGTGATCGATGAGCGCGTTCTGGGCGCGTTCGATGACGGCCGTCCACAGTTTCACCGCGCGGTCGCTGGTGAAATCGAGGCTGCCCACGGCCAGCACGGGAATCATCCAACCGCAGGCGATGCCCACCCGATAATCGGCGACCAACGTGTCGTACGAGTAGTCGCTGACACCGTTGGCGACGAGCGCTTGGTGGTACGCGTGCAGTAAGGCCGACTCGTGCTCGCGACGGTCGGCCGTGCTCAGGTTCTGTGACACGAAGTAGCCCACGTCGGCCATGCCGCCGCCTTGGCTGATCGCCTGCCAATCGATCACGACCACCGAACCATCGCGATCGAAGAACAGGTTGTCGGCACGGAAGTCGAAGTGCACCAGTGTGTGCGGCATGGCCGCGAGGTCGTCGAGGATCTGTGGTCGCATGGCGGCGTAATTCGCCACGAATGACGTCAGTTCGGGGCGGATGCTGTCGCCGAAGGCCGCCATGAACCCGGGCAGCGACGTCTCGTAGATGGACGAGCCGGCCTGGTTGAGCGGACCATTGATGACGGGGATGAAGTCGGCGCGCTCGAGGCCGGCGCCGTTCCAGAATCGAGCGTGGTGTGCTGCCAGGCCGGTGAGCGCTGCGTGCGTCTGCTCGGGCGTGGTGCCGGTGACCTGATCGCCCAGGGCCAGGCCCGAGAGATCCTGCATGAGCAGCATGTACCGCTCGTCGGCGGGCACGTCGGCCGGCGCGCAGGTGATGTGGTACACGTCGGGGGTGCGCAGCGGTGAGTCGGCAGCGAGTTCGGCATAGAAGCGGTGCTCGCGCTCGTAGATGCGCGTGGGGTGCATCATCGCCCGGATATCAGGCGATGACGTGGGGAACTTCGCCACAACGGTGGTTGGCCCGTCGCTGTCGCCTCGGTAGACGAGCCCGACGGAGGCCACTTCACCCATGAATCCGACGCCCGCGTTTGCAGCGTCGAGCACGACCGATTCGACGACCTCGTCGGGCCCGATCGTGCCCGAACCGCGGAGCGCCTCGGTCATCCATTCGGCTGAGATCTCGCTCGTGGTCGTGGGCAATGCGGTCATGCGCCGAATGTAGCGACCACGGTGCCGCTGTCATGTAATCCGACACGGCGCGTCACCTGACGTGACAGCGCGGCCGATCGGATCGGCACAAGTATCGTCGCGCGAATGGATGTCGTCGAGGCCGTGCACCGTCGTTCGTCGATCAGGGCGTTCCTGCCCGAGGCAGTCGACGACGCAACCATTCGGGCGCTGCTCACTGATGCGTCGCGTGCGCCGAGCGGGGGCAACGTTCAGCCGTGGCGCATCTATGTCGTCAATGGCGACTCGATGAATCGGCTGCGCGAGCATCTCGCCGCACAGCCCCCGATCGAGAAGCCCGAGTACGACGTCTATCCGCAACCGCTCGGCGAGCCTTACCGCACGAACCGCTACGCCAACGGCGAGCAGCTCTACGCGACGTTGGGCATCTCCCGCGACGACCGCGACGCCAGATTTCGGCAGTTGGCCCGCAACGGCGAGTTCTTCGACGCCCCTGCTGCGTTGTTCTGCTTCGTCGACCGGCAGATGGGGCCGCCTCAATGGTCCGACCTCGGCATGTTCCTGCAGACCTTCATGCTGCTCGCTACCGAACAAGGGCTGGCCACATGCGCGCAGGAGTACTGGTCGGTGCGTCACGGTGCGGTTCAGTCGTTCGTCGATGCCCCTGCCAACGAGATGTTGTTCTGCGGCATGGCGATCGGTCGACCCGACCCCGCCGCCCCCGTGAACACGCTTCGTACCGAGCGCATGCCGATCGACGAGTGGGTGCGGTTCGTGTAGAACTGTCGCCACCATGACACCGCCTCAGCCCCAGAGCACCGCAACCCTCGACGGGTTGATCGTCGCCCTGCGTAACCAGCTGGGGGTGCCAGATCTCGCCTGGGCCACTGCTCCCTCGCCACTCGCTGGAGG
The DNA here is from genome assembly GCA_043748395.1 of Ilumatobacteraceae bacterium. Lineage (GTDB taxonomy): Bacteria > Actinomycetota > Acidimicrobiia > Acidimicrobiales > Ilumatobacteraceae > JAYTNH01. The sequence goes on from JAYTNH010000352.1 coordinate 4,095, forward strand.
CTTCTGGGCAGAGCTGTACGTCGTGGAACTGGCGAATGCCCCGGTCGAGCTGCAGGGCCAGCTGGTTGCACGAGTCATGCCCGACCCCGAGACCGCGGCGTTCGAGATCGCGGCTCAACGCCACGTCAGTCTGAGCGGGTTGAGCGCGCCGACCATTCGCGCATCAGCCGGACCCACCGATGACCTCGATCGCGCCTGGTGCCTCATGGACTTCGCCGCCGGCCAACCGTTGCTCAGCGGTCTCAACGCATCGACGGCCATCAAACAGGCGCCGATGCTCTTGCGCCGCTTGCCCGACTTGCTCGCGCAGGCTGCTGCGGGGCTGCACGCCATTCCGGTTGGTGGGCTGCACGAGCAACTCGCTGGGCAGGACCGACAGGCTGACATCGAACATTCACTCGTTCGTCTGGCCGCGCAGGCGGCCTCGATCGGGCGCGACGATCTGGCGCGCCACGCGGCCGAGCTCACCATCGGTCGACCCGATTCAACAGTCATCTGTCATGGCGACATGCACCCGTTCAACCTGCTCGTCGACGGCGACCGGTGGACGCTGATCGACTGGTCGAACGCCACCATCGCCGACCGGCACTACGACCTTGCGTACACCACCCTCATGCTCAGCAACCCACCGCTCGGCGGCCCGCCTCCTGTGCGATTCGCCGTACGCACCATCGGGCGTCGCATCTCGAATCGGTTCCTGCACACGTACGCGCAACTCACTGGGCTGCCAATCGACACGACTCGGCTGACGTGGGGCCGTCGCGTGCACGCTCTGCGTGCCGTGGTGGAGATGGCCACGTGGGAATCCCAGGGTCATCTCGACGTCCACGCGAGCCACCCGTGGCTCTTGATGCGCGACGTGTTCGAAGGTGAACTGGCCGGCTGATCGCGGCCGGTCAGGCTTCGGTCAGCGGACCACGCAGAATCGAGCGGGCCGAGTGGGTCGCGTCGCCGTCTCGCGGTTCGATGCTGATGTCGACGACGTAGAACACGTCAGGGTCGTAATCGGCCGGGACTGTGAAGACGCCCGGCTCGAGACGATCGATCAACCCCAATGACACGAGTGCCACGGGGTTGCCCTGCGCATCGGGTTCGATGAGCCACAACTCGAGGTCGGCCGCTTCTGCGGCGACGTCGGGAAGTCGCGACTCGTCGAGGTTGATGGTGAAGGCTCCATTGTCGTTGACCAACGACGCGGTGGCCGACGAATCGGCACCGAGCGCATCGAAGTTCACCGGGTCGTAGGCAAGTTGAGCGCTCGCCACTACCGTGCCCGATCGAGCGTCGCGTTGCGAGAGCAGCACGACGCTGCCGACGGCGATGACCACGACCGCTGCGGCAGCGGCACCGAGCGAAGCCATCCGCAACGAGATCCTCCGACGGCGATCGAGCGCGACCACGTTCGACCCGCCGCTCGTTGCAACTTCGGTCTGAATGCGGTCCCACAGCCCCGCCGGCGGTGCGACCAGCTCAGCATCGGCATCGGACAGTTCGCGAAGGATGACTTCGATTTCGGCGAGGCCCGGTTCTTGGGAGCCTGCATCGTGTTGTTGATTCATTGCGACGCCTCCAACTGATGGCGAATGCTTGCCAGCCCCCTGCGGATATCGCTCTTCACCGTTCCGAGCGGCAGCGAGGTGCGCTCGGCGACTTGACTGTGCGTGAGATCACCGAAGTACACGAGTTCGATGATGGTCCTCGAACGCTCCGGAAGAGATCTCAATGCCTCTGCGACGAGCATGCGGTCCCCCATTTGATCAACCTCGGACTCGACAGGGATGTCGATCACTGCGGATGAAGAGCGGCGGTCGGAGTGACGCTTCTCGGAGCGGACGTGGTCGATCAGACGGTGTTTGGCGATCCCCATCAGCCAGCCGGCGAGACTGCCCTTCGATGGATCGAACTGAGCCCTCGCTCGCCAGGCGCTGACGAACACCTCTTGGGTGACATCGCTTGCTCGGTCATCAGCTCCCAGGGCCCTGCGACAGAACGAGTACACGAGCGAACCGTGCGCGGCGTACGCAGCCGGAAGCGACGATTCGTCTCCACGAAGGAACGCTTCCTCGACCGCATCGACCTCGCCAGACGCTTGCGTTAACACGCCACCAGCGTACCGAGAACCTCCCCGGGGCCTCACCCTGACGGACGCCGAGGCAGGGGGTACCTCGGCGTCCGTCCTAGGAGGTCAGCTCGGGGGGAGCAGAACCTTGTCGATGACGTGGATGACGCCGTTGCTGGCCAGCACATCGACCGCAATGACATTGGCATCGTTGACCATCACCTTGTCACCGTCGACCGTGATCTCGACCTCGGCACCGTTGACGGTGGCGACAGACTGACCG
>JAYTNH010000353.1:0-8270 GCA_043748395.1 Ilumatobacteraceae bacterium
CGACCTTCTGGTGTCGTTCGACGAGTGGCTCGACCACCATCGACTGGGTGCGCTGAAGACGCTGTTCGAGATTCCGATCACGCTCATGGGCTACGGCACCTTGCGGGAGATCGGAGCCCCGTACGCCCTCACCTACATGCGGGTGGGCACGGTGATCGACCTGATGATCTATGGCTCGATGCCGTTCCACCGGTGGCCACGCCGGTTCGTGAACGGCTTCCAACGGTTCTGGTCGCGGGTCGCCGAACCCTTGGACGTACGCACGGGCGTCACCATCGAACGGATCGACCGCTCCCCCGACAGTGTGACCGTGCGGGCCAGCTTCCCGGTGGAGGTGGACGGCAACGTGCTCTACCGCGACGAGGACCTCGAGTACGACTACCTCGTCCTGTGCTGCCCATTGCAGCCCGAGGTCACCTCTGCGTTCCTCACGCTCACCGACGACGAGACTCGCCTGTTCCAGAAGATCAGGCTCTTCCCGTTCTTCATCACGACGTGGCGCATGGAACAGCACAAGAAGATCCACACTCGGTTGGTCAACACCGTCCCGATTCCCGAGCGATCAACCGGCGCACCCACGATCATCACCCAGCAGTTCGAGGACAACCCGTTGGTCACCTTCTACTCGCCGGTAACCGACCCGGACCGCAGGTTCGATCCGCAGATCAAGCAGGGCATCGACGCATTGGCATCGGCGGTCGGCATCGAGCTGCCCGCCGAGCCCGAGACGTGGAACAACTTCCCCTACTTTCCGCACGTCACCGTGCAGGACATCGCTGACGGCTGGTACCGCGACCTGGAAGCCATGCAGGGCGCCAACCGCACGTTCTACAACGGCGGCGTGATGGCATTCGAGTTGATCGAACCGATCGTCGAGTACTCCGACGAGCTCGTCCGCGTTCACTTCCTCGGCGGCCGGCCATGACCGACGACACCACCCGCGCCGGCTTGCACGCCGGCTTCGCCGACCTCTTCGAGGAGTCCGATACCGAACTCGAGGTGCAGGGCACGATCCCCACGTGGGTCTGCGGCGCGTTGGTCCGCAACGGCCCGGCCCAGTGGAACATGCCCGAGTCCGGGCGGCTCAACCACTGGCTCGACGGGCTCGCCATGCTGCACCGCTTCGCCATCAGCGACGGCAAGGTGCACTACCGCAACCGGTGGTTGCAGAGCCGGAACCGCGTGTCGGTCGATGCCACCGGCCGAAACACCTACGCCCAGTTCGACACCGACCCGAAGCGTTCGTTGTGGCAGAAGATCGCGACCACGGTCGACTTCCCACTCCAGTTCGGGAACAACGACTTGATCACCGTCGCCAGCTTCGACAATGAGTGGGTAGCGGTCGGCGAGACACCGACCCAACTGTCGATCGACATCGACACACTGGCGACCAAGGGTCCGTTCGAGTTCAAGGATCGGATGTTCACCATCTGGACGTGCAGCCACATGCTCGCCGACCCGGCATCGAAGCGGGTGTACAGCTTCAGCACCATGGGCGTGCCGTTCTTCGGCCGCTACCACCTGTGGTACGTACAGGGAGACTCGCACCGGCGCACCCGGTTCGCCACGGTGAAGGACCGTCGGCCGTCGTGGATGCACGCCTTCGGGCTCAGCGAGCACTACGCGGTGCTCACCGCTTTTCCGTTCCGGTGCCGCACGTGGCAGCTGTTCTTCAACGCGCTCATCGGCAAGCCGTTCATCCAGACGTTCAAGTGGCACGACGAGGAACCGACGAAGGGCTACGTCATCGAACGCAGCAGCGGCCGAGTGGTCCGCCAGTTCGAACTGCCGCCACTGTTCGCCTTCCACTTCGCGAACACGTGGGAGGAGAATGGTGAGGTCGTGTTCGACATCGCCGCGTATGCCGACGCCTCGGTGATCGAAGCAGGCCGGCTGCACAACGTGTTCGGCCCTGACGGTGGCCACTTCCCGGACTCCACCCTCCAACGGTTCCGCGTGCCGCTGGCCGGCGGCGCGGTCGGGCGAACGGTGCTCTCCGATGCCCCGATCGAGATGCCGCGCATCAACGACGGCAAGAGCATGCGCTCGTATCGCTACGCCTACGGCTTCAGCTACGACGCGCCAGGCCACTTCTACAACCAACTGGTGAAGATCGACACGCAGCGAACGACCGCGAACGACACGCGATGGGGTCCACCCGGTTCGTTCCCCAGCGAGCCGACGTTCATCCCGCGGCCAGGCGCCACGGCCGAGGACGACGGCGTGTTGCTCAGTGTGGTGCTCGACGTCAGCGGCGACGAGCCGACGTCGTGGCTAGTGGTGCTCGATGCCACGACGTTCACCGAACTCGGCAGAGCCCGCGTTCCACACCACATCCCATTCGGTTTGCACGGCACGTTCGTGTCCGCGGAAAGAGGCACCCTGTGAGCACACCCACCGTCTGCGTCGTCGGTGCCGGCCCCGCCGGCCTCGCCATGGCGAGGCTGCTCACCAAGGCGGGATACGACGTCACGGTGCTGGAACAACTCGATCGCGCAGGCGGCATGTGCCACTCCGTCGAGTTCCGTGGCGAATGGTTCGACATCGGCGCGAACTACGTCACCAAGGACTACCGCGAAGTCCGCGCGCTGGCGAAGGAGTTCGGCCTCTCGTTCGTCAGCGACAAGGCGTTCCAGAACCAGACCTCGCTCGACACCGCCACCGGCACGACGCAGTCGGTCCAGAAGACCATCCAGGCCGGGCATGGCATGCTCGCATTCCTCGCCGCCTCGGTGCGCTACTTCGGGGCGCAGTGGGAGTACCGCAAGCTGGTCGCCGCGCCCGGTTACGTCGGCGTCGCCGCCCACAAGGAGTTGATGACCGAGTTCGGGCCCTGGCTGCGCGCCAACCGCATGGCGCCACTCCAGAAGCTGTTCATGATCCCGATCACGGCGATGGGCTTCGGCACCTTGGACGAAATCCCCGCGCCGCATGCGCTGCGCTACCTCAACGCTCGCCGGTTCCTCTCCATGCTGATGACGGGAATGAAGATCCCGCAACGCTGGCCGAAGCGGTTCGCCAAGGGGTTCGGCAGCGCGTGGAGCACCGTGGCCGCCCGGTACGCGGTGGAGTACGAGACCGTGCCGACACGAGTGGTGCGCACGGCCGACGGTGTCAGTGTCCACACCGCTCAAATGGGGGTCGACCAGGCGCCGCGCGTGTTCGACCATCTCGTGGTGTCGTGCCCGCCCAGCACCGCGATGTCGTTCCTCGACGCCACGGAGACCGAGCAGCAGCTGTTCGGCGGCGACACCATCCGTTTCAACCGCTACTCGGTCACCACCGCACGAGTGACCGAGTTCCCGTGGTGGGTTGTCAACACCATGCGCGCCACACCCGGTGACAACGGCGCGTTTCCCCCACCCAACGGCAGCCCCTACATCTTCGGCAAGCAGTGGAAGGACAGCGAGCTCAACCTCTACTACGCACCGCTCGCCCCGATGCTGGGTGACCCCGAACGCGAGGCGCAGATCCGCACGGTGTCGGAGCAGTCGCTGCCGGCGGGCAGCCCATCCGTCTTCCACGAGTTCGTCCACTACGCGAACTGGCCGCAGTACTTCCCTCGCGTCAGCGTCGACGACATGACGGGCTTTCACGGCACCATCGGCTGGTACGACCAGGTCGAGGCGATCCAGGGCCAGAACCACACCTACTGGTGCCACGGTGTCCTCAGCTTCGAGCTGGTGGAACTGGTCATGCGCTACGCCCGCCATCTCACCGAGCAGCACTTCCCCCAGCACGGGGGGCAGCCTTGAACTGCAGCGCCTGCCACGCGCCCGTCGACACGAACGACGCGTTCTGCCGCTCCTGCGGCGCGCGGGTGACGAGCGAACCCACCGCACCGGTTGCTCCCGTCCCAGGTGCCGAACGCCGCCAGTTGACTGCCATGTTCTATGACCTGGTGGGCTCGACGGCGATGTCCATGACCGCCGACCCGGAGGATCTGCAGATCGCGATGCAGGCGTACCAGCATCGCTGCCTCGAAGTGGTCCGCAACTTCGGCGGCACGCCCACCACCACGATGGGTGATGGCGGGCTCGTCTACTTCGGCTACCCCATCGCCAACGAGGACGACCCGCTGCGCGCCGTCTCAGCCGGGCTGGCGCTCCTCGAAGAGCTTCCGGAACTGAACCGGCACATCCACGAGATCCTGCCGCACTTCGGACACGACCTGCAGATGCGAATCGGGGTGCACACCGGCGCCGTGGTCCTCGGGGCTGTCGGATCCGACCTCAACGATGGCCGCCTCGCGGTCGGCCAGGCGCTGAACCAGGCCGCACGCATCGAGTCGGCGGCGCCGGTGAACGGCCTCGCCGTCAGTGACGTGACGGCTCGCCGCGTGCAGGGCGTGGTCGATCTGCGCTCGCTGGGGCAGCGCGAGCTGAAGGGCCTCGACCACCCGGTCGAGGTGTTCGAGGTGCGGGGACTCCGTCCCGGGCAGGGTCGCTTCACCGTCGGGACCCATCCACTCAGCCCACTGGTCGGCCGCGACACCCTGCTCGCCGAGCTCGCGCAGCACTGGCACGCTGCTGCGGCCGGTGACGGACGAACGGTGGTGTTGCGCGGCGAGGCCGGTATCGGGAAGAGCCGCGCCGCCTACTCGCTGCGCCAGCAGCTGAACGACACCCGACATGCGTGGTTCGCCATTCATGGTTCGGCCGTGATGAGCCACACGGCGTTTCATCCGGTCGTCGACGCGATCTACGCCATCCTGAACATCAGTCCCGGGCCCGAGGCACTCCCGGTCCTGACCGCTTCGCTGGCCGCGGTCGGCATCACCGACGCAGCAACGATCGAGTTGTTGAGCGTGTTCCTCGAACTGACGACGCCTGCCGATACATCGATGAGCGCCGACGAACGGCGCCGCCGCACTCTCGACGCGATCTGTACGTGGTGGATCGCCATTGCGGACACCATCCCCACCGTGATGGTGGCGGAAGACCTTCACTGGTACGACCCGTCGACGATGGAGCTACTCGATCTGGTCACCAGTCGGGCTCAGGGCCATCCACTGCTGCTGATCGGCACCACCCGCCCCTCGGAGCAAGCCTGGCCCGACAGCGTCCGCATCATCGACCTCGAACCACTGACGCTCATCGAGGTGAGCCAGCTGATCGAGCAACTCGCCGCCGGCACGGAACTCACCGAATTGCAGCGTGCGCAGATCGCACTGCGCAGCGACGGTGTTCCGCTGTTCGCAGAAGAGCTGATGCACGGCATCGCCGACGGCAAGATCACAGGTGCCGAGATCCCCGACACGCTCGTCGACCTGCTGACTGCACGGCTCGACCGTCTCGGGACGGCGAAGGAGGTCGTGCAGGTCGCGTCACTGCTCGGCCGCCAGTTCTCGGCCGAGTTGCTCGCTGCGGTGCTCCCCGACGTGCCGCACCTCGACGACGTGCTCGGCGAACTGATCGACGGCCGATTCGTGGCCCGCCGCGGTGTCGGCGACCGATCCATCTACCTGTTCCGGCATGCGTTGCTACAGGACGCCGCGCAGGAGTCCATGCTGCGCCGACGCCGTCAGGCCGAGCACGTCCGAATCGCCCAGGTGTTGCAGCGCGACTTCGCCGACGCGCCGGAAGGTCGCCACGAAGTCGTCGGTCACCACCTCGAGCAGGCGGGTGAGGCGCGCGCTGCCGTCGAGCAGTACCTCGAAGCCGCCCGTTCGGCCCGCCGGCGCGCTGCCATCACGGAGGCCACCGCCCGTTACCAGCACTCCATCGCACTCGTCCAGGCCCTGCCCGAGACCACCGATCGACACCGTCTCGAGCTGGTCCTGCAGCTGGAGCTGGCCGCAGTGCTGGGTCTCGAGCTGGGCTTCATGCCCGCACCGGTGGGCAACGCGTACATCCGTACCGTCGAGTTGTGCGAGCGTTCGGGCGAGACCGGCGACCGCTACGTCGAAGCCCAGCATGGCCTGGCGCAGCATCATCTCAGCGCCGGTCGCTTCGACAAGGCGGCCGAGGTGGCCACCGTCTTGTTGAACCACGCCATAGAACACGGCGACGAGCGCGCCGAGCTGCTGGCACATCGAGCGCTCTGCCAGATACGGTTCTGGACTGGCCGCTACACAGAGGTGCTGGCGCACGCAGAACGGGTCCTTGTCCTCTACCGGCCCGACGACCCAGCGGACGTTCGTTACTCGATGGGCATTGAGAGCGCCGTGGTCGCGATGACCTTCGGCGCTGTAGGTCATTGGGCGCTGGGCCGGCCGCACACCGCAGTCGAGTGGGCCGAACGCTGCATCGCCCGTGCAATGGCCGAGCCCGACGTGTACCAACAGGCATATGCGCAGGCCTACTTCAGCATGCTCGGCATCATGCTCAACGACCCCGAGCGCGTCGAGCAGTGGGCGCTCGGGGCGAAGGCGATCGCCGAGCGGCACGGCTTCCGGCCCCTCGAAGGGCTGTCGCGCTACACGCTCGGTTGGGCGATGGCCGAGCGTGGCCATCCACAGGCATTCGAGATGGTGAAGACCGGCATCGGCATCCTCGCCGGAGCCGGAGCCATTGGCGCACCGGGCTGCATGGCCGTCGTGGCAGAGATGTACGCGAAGAAGGGCGAGCACGTCGAGGCCACCGGGTACGTCGCATTCGGCGAGTCGATGGCGGAGCCGACCGGACAGCACTTCTACACGGTCGAGCTCCATCGCTCGGCAGCGCTCGTCCACCTCGGCCTCGCCGAAGCGACAACTGATCCCGAGGCGACGGCGGCTGAGCTGGCAGCGGCGGAGCAGCGCGCGAAGCAGGCGATCGAACTGGCGAGACAACAGGCATCGCCGAGTCTGGAGCTGAGGGCCATCCAGCCGATGATCGAACTGCTTTTCCGGCGCGGCGAGCCCGATGCGGCTCGAGGGCTGCTGCAGGAAGTGGTCGACAAGTTCCCGGCCGACAGCTCTGGCATCGACCTCGACCGAGCACGGGAAGCGCTGCAGGGGGCTGCCGAGCTGCGTCCGCAGCTGCGGTACACGATGGCCTGAGCAGTTGTTGCTCAGTCCGGCTAGGGAAGCTGATCGTTCGTGGGCCGGGGTGTGTCGGGCCACACCCAGCGGCGCAGCGCCGTGTCGCAGATGACGTAGCCCCAGCGAACGAGGTCGCGCCGAACCTGTTCGGGCAGCCCCGTCAACCGCGTTGCCACGTGCGCCGGATAGCCGGGGGGCACGTGCGCGAACGGCAGCGGATCGGGCAGCCCGTAGTCGGCCACGTCGGACGAAATGCTCCAGTAGGCGCCCGCGCGTTGCCCGTCGAGGAAGCTCTCGATCAGCTGCACCTTGCGCAGCGCCCGCACCTGCGAGTTCATCACGCCGGCGACGCGCACGAACTGGCGCAACCAATCGTTCGGTTGCTTTGCCTCCGGCTTGAAGGACTCGCCGGCATCGGACACGAGCACGGTGTCGCAGTTCGACCACACCGTCTGCAGCCCGAGGTTGTCGTAGACGCCACCGTCGGAGAGCACAAACTCTTTCAGGAACGGTTCCGGGTTCGGGTGCTGCGGCACGTGAGTGCGGTCGTACGCTCCGGTTGGCGTCGTGCGGTGGGGCGAGAAGAACGGCGGGAACGAGCTGGAGGCGGCGACAGCCACTGCGAGTGAAGTGGTGGGCTGACTCCAGATGCCGATGCTGTAGTCGCCCATGTAGGGCCTCGAGAACCGGAACTGCTTGCCCGTCTGCAGGTTCGTGGAATCGATGACGAACCGTGGCCCCGCGTCGTCGGCGGGCAGGTCCTGCAAGGTCGCACCATCGAAGAGGTGGCGATCGTACGCGTCGGCCAGGCACCCGCTGACGGACTTGCCCGGCAGCAACCCCTTCCAGAAGCACTTCGCATCGATTCCCACTCCGCCGAACTCGAACACACGAGACACCACCAGCGCATCCAGGTTCGTCGCCCGATCATGCTCGTCCCACTGCAGCTCGGCCCAGCGCAGGCCGAGTACGGCGGCCGTGATCGAGCCGCCGGACACGCTGGAGACACGGCGCAACCACCGGAGCCGACCGAGCTGGTTCAGACGGATCAGGGCACCCAGGTGGAACAGCATCGCCCGGTAGCCACCGCCCGACAGGCACAGGCCCAGCCCGACGGGAGGGCCGGCGTCGAACGGCCAGGGAGCGTGCACCATCGGAGTCGGCTTCGGCGCCTGCACGGTCATCGACACCTCGTGCCCATAGGTTGCTGCATCGACGCGACCGAACCTAGTGTCCCGAATCACAAATCCGCTGCCGAGGCCGGGAGGCACCATCTCCTCGGTGGGGTTCAGGGACGTTCAGCTAG
>JAYTNH010000354.1:0-2942 GCA_043748395.1 Ilumatobacteraceae bacterium
CGACGCCGATGGCACCGAACACGTCATTGCCACCACACAGATGCAGGCCACCGACTGCCGACGCGGGTTCCCCTGTTTCGACGAACCCGAGTTCAAAGCCGTGTTCGACATCACCCTGGTCGTCGAGCCACATCTGCTCGCCGTGTCGAACGGCGCCGAAGTGTCACGTGAGCCCAACGCAGCCGGCAAGCACGTGGTTCGCTTCGCCGAGACCATGCCGATGAGCACCTACCTCGTCGCGTTCGTGGTCGGTCCGCTCGAGGCCACCGAGCCGGTGATGGTGCCCCGACTCGATGCCTCCGGTACGTCGCTCGGCGACATCCCGCTACGCATCATCCACGTGCCGGGCAAGGCCCACCTCACCGCGTTCGGGCTCGACGCCGGCGCGTTCGCACTCGGTTGGTACCAGCAGTACTACGGCATCCCCTACCCCACTGACAAGTGCGACATGCTCGCGCTGCCCGACTTCGCGGCAGGGGCCATGGAGAACCTCGGGTGCATCACGTACCGCGAAAACCTGCTGCTGGCCGATCCTGCGCAGGCCACGCAGATCGAACTGCAAACGCTGGCCGACGTGATCACCCACGAGTTGGCGCACATGTGGTTCGGCGACTTGGTCACCATGCGTTGGTGGAACGGCATCTGGCTGAACGAAGCGTTTGCGACGTTCATGGAGATCGCTTGCTGCGACCACTACCGTCCCGATTGGCTGCGGTGGACCACGTTCAGTCTCGAGCGCAGCGCAGCATTCGAGGTCGATTCGCTGGCAAGCACCCGGCCGGTGGAGTTTGCTGTGGAGGCTCCGGCCGACTGCGACGGCATGTTCGACGTGCTCACCTATCAGAAGGGCGGCTCGTTACTGCGCATGCTCGAGCAGTACTTGGGTGAGGAAGAGTTCCGCAAGGGCGTCAGTCATTACCTCAGCAAACACGAGTACGGCAACACCGACACGAGCGACCTGTGGGATGCCATCGAGGAGGCCAACCCAGGTACCCCGGTGCGAGCCCTGATGGACAGCTGGATCTGGCAGCCCGGCTACCCGCTGGTCGCGGCCCGCATCGATGGCTCCGACCTCGTGCTCTCGCAACAACGGTTCGCGTATGGCGACAGTGACGACCCCACGTTGTTCGTCATCCCGCTGCACCTGCGCATCGACTCGGCCGACGGCACGTCCCCAGTCGCCAGCACAGTCACCAGCACGATCACCAGCACGATCACGAAGGTGTTGCTCGAGACCGGCGAGATGCGCGTGTCGCTGCCATCGGCCGACGCCACCGTGGTGGTCAACGCCGGCGGTCACGGGTTCATGCGAGTTGCGTACGACGACACGTTGCGTTCCCGCCTGTTGGGTGATGCGCTGCCAACGCTCACCACCATCGACCGGTACAACCTGGTCGACGACGCCTGGAACGCGGTGGTGGCCGGTCGCCTCGGCGCAGCCCAATACGTCGAGTTCGTCGAGGGCTTCGGCGCGGAGCGCGACCTTGCGGTGTGGCAGGCCATCACCATCGGCCTGCGCGGCGTCGGGCGGCTCATCGGCGGCGAGCCCTACGCCGCGTTCCAGGCGCGTGTCGCAGCGTTGGTGAGCCCCGTACTCGCCGACCTCGGTTGGCAACCGGTAGCCGGCGAGAACAGCCTCACCGCCAAGCTGCGCGGGTTGCTGGTGGGCGTGCTGGCAGTACTCGGTAACGACCCCGATGCTCAGGCCCGTTGTCGCGTCCTGCTCGCGGCGGCCGATGAACCCGGCGTCGACCCAGAGCTGGTTTCGGCGGCCACGCTGGCCGTTGCCGCCAATGGCAACGAGGCAGACTACGAGCACTACCTGCAGCGGTTCCGTTCCGCCACCACACCCCAAGAACAGCTGCGCTACATGTACGCGCTGGCGGAGTTTCCCACCGAGCCGCTCATCCAGCGCACGATCGACCTCGCCTTTTCAGGCGAAGTCAAGACGCAGAATGCGCCGTTCCTGCTCAGTCGCTGCATCGCCAATCGTGCCAACGGCGCGATGGCATGGCGCGCCGTGCGTCGGCAGTGGGCCGAAGCGAACGACAAGTTCCCCGACAACACCATTGCCTACATGATCGACCCCGTGAGGTTGCTCACCGCGCCCGAGGTGGTGGCCGATGTGCAGAGCTTCTTCAGTGAGCACCCCATTGCGCAGGCCGCCAAGACGCTCGACCAGGTGCTCGAACGTCAGCGAGTGAATGCCGCGCTGACTGAACGAGAGTCCGGGCCGCTCACGTTGGCGCTCACGCCGAAACTGCCCCAGTGAGCCAGCTCACCGTCGATCGCATCGCTGGCGCGCTCGGGGCCGAACTGCGGGGCATCGACCTCACCCAGCCGCTGGCGCCGGCCGAGATCGCCGCGCTGCGGGCGGCGGTCATCGAGCACAAGGTGGTGTTCTTGCGCGACCAGCCGTACTCGATCGAACACCTCGAACGAGTCACGGTCGAGCTCGGCGGTCACGGTGACACCCCCTTCCTCGAGGCCATCGACGGCCACCCCGGGGTCGTGCGCGTCGTGAAGGAGGCCGCCGAGGGAGGTTTCAACTTCGGGGGCGCCTGGCACAGCGACTGGAGCTTCCAACCGGCTCCACCTGCATTCACACTGCTGTGGTCGATCGAGGTACCACCACATGGTGGCGACACGATGTGGACCAATCAGGAGCTGGCGTTCGACACTCTGTCACCCGGCCTGCAGGCCACCCTCGAAGGGCTCGACGTGGTGCACTCGGCCGGCTGGGCCTACTCGGCCGACGGCGTGCTGGCCAAAGCCGCCACCGGGCGATCGATGCGCATCAACACCACCGACGACGCACTCGCCGAGCACGTGCACCCCGCCGTCCCGACGCACCCCGACAGCGGCCGCAAGGTGCTGTTCGTGAACCCCACCTACTCGCTGCGCTTCGACGGTTGGTCGCCAGCCGACAGCGCGCCGCTCCT
>JAYTNH010000355.1:0-10034 GCA_043748395.1 Ilumatobacteraceae bacterium
CGCACGCGGGGCTTCGGCAACGCCCGGTTCGTTCGCAACTTGTTCGAGACGGCCGTGGGGCACCAGGCCATGCGCGTCGCCCCGCTCACCGACCCGTCCGACGAGCAGCTCAGCGTGCTCACTGCCGCCGACATCGCCCCCGTCGACGCCTAGCCCCGCGTTACCCTCTGCATCATGCCTTGGTTGATCATCGGTGTCCTGGCAATGGCGGGTATCGGAGCCGTTGCCTCGTTCGTGTTCCGACGCCGTTCGCCTCGGTCCATGTCGATCGATTCGTTCGTTCTCAGCGAGCCGTGGCGCCGCCACGTTGCATCCACGCAAGGCATCCAGCGGCGCTACGACCAAACCGTCGCGGCCACCCCTGCCGGGCCGTTGCGCGAACGACTCGAACTACTGAAGCTGCAAGTGCAGCGCAGCGTCGAGGAGTGTTGGCAGATCGCCAATCGTGGTGACGAGCTCGACGAAGCCATCCACCGACTACGGCCCACCAGTCTCGCCACCCAGCTCAATCGAGCCACCGACGCCGACGAACGCACCTCGCTACAGGCGCAGGTCGAGTCAGCCGATCGGCTCCGCGCGCTACGCGACGACACCGACCAACGACTCAGCCGACTCAACACCCGACTCGGCGAACTCGTCACGCAGGCCGCCGAAGTGAGCATGGGAGTCGACTCCACCGACATGCTCGGCTCGGCAGTCGACGAGGTCGTCACTCAGCTCGAAGCGCTGCGGTTGGCGGTCGCCGAAGTCAACCAACCAGGACGACCGACCACCTTCCCGTGAGCAGCCTGCTCCGCTCGAATCTGTCGGTGGCCGCCGGAACCGCCATCTCGCGCGTCACGGGGTTGGCACGTGTGGCCGTGCTCGGCATCGTGATCGGCCAGGGGGGTCTCACCGATGCCTACAACCAGGCCAACAGCACTCCCAACCTCGTGTACGAACTGCTCCTTGGCGGCGCATTGTCGGCCGCGCTCGTGCCGATGTTCACCCGACTCGATCACGAAAACGACCGCGATGGCACGTCGGCGGTGTTCACGGTGGCGGGCATCGTGCTGGTCGTCGTCACCGCAGTCGCGGTCGTTGCCGCACCGCTCGTGTTCCACATGTACTCGTGGCTCACCGATTCCGGCGTCGATGCATCCGAGTACCGGCAGGTAGGCACGCTGCTGTCGCGCATCTTCCTGGTGCAGATCTTCTTCTACGGGCTCAATGCGCTCGCCAGCGCCGTGCTCAATGCACGTCGTCGATTCTTTGCCGCAGCGTGGGTGCCCGCATTGTCGAACCTGGTCATCATCGGCTCGTTGCTGCTCGTCCCTCAAATGGTCGATGGTGTGCCGGTGCTGGGCGAGGTACTCACGAATGGCAAGCTGCGCTGGACGCTGGGTCTCGGGGCCACGATCGGCATCGCGGTGATGGCTGTCGCCCTGGTTCCAGCGCTCATCGGTGCCAAGGTCCCGTTGAGGTTCAATCCCGACTTCCGCAACCCTGCGGTCAAGCGGCTGCGCGCGCTTTCGGGTTGGGCGCTCGGTTACGTGATCGCCAATCAGGTCGCGCTGCTCGTCATCCAGAACCTCACTCGCGCCGGCACTGGCAACCAAGACGCGTACACGCGCGCCTTCACGTTCTTCGTGTTGCCGCACGGGCTACTGGCGGTGTCGATTGCCACGACGTTCCAGCCCGAGATGGCCGGGGCCGTCGCACAACGCAGCAAGCCACGCTTCATCGATCACAGCTCGCTCGGCATCCGTCTCATCACGTTGCTCACCGTGCCGGCAGGCTTCGGTTTGTTCGCGCTTCGTCGCCCCATTGTGGGACTTGCCTTCCAGCACGGCGAGTTCAGTGCGGCGGCAGCCGACAACACGGCTCGGGCATTGGCCGGCTTTGCGCTTGGTCTTGGTGGGTTCTCGGTGTACCTGTTCGTGCTCCGAGCGTTCTACGCCCATCAAGATGCGCGCACCCCGTTCATCGTGAACGTTGTCGAGAACGGGCTCAACATCGTGCTCGGGCTGGCATTGGTGGGGCGTTACGGCATCATGGGACTTGGCCTCGCGTTCGCTCTCGCCTACATCATCAGTGCCGCGTGGGCATTGAAGGTATTGTCATTCAAGGTGCCCGGCTTCCCCCTCGATGGCGTGCTTGCCAGCGTATGGCGCACCGTGCTGGCCTCGGTGATCATGGCCGAAGCGGTGTGGGCCGTGGCCCGCCTCGTTGGCGGCAACACCGGGCTTGCGGCCCTCGCTCGCGTGGGCGCTGCGGCCGCAGTCGGCATCGTGGTGTACCTGGGCATTCTCGCAGTGCTGCGGGCACCAGAGCTCGACGAGCTGAAGTCACGCCTGCGCCCAGCGGGCTGAGGGAGCCCCCGGCGAACGTCGACTAGGCTGGCCCGATGTTCAAGACGATGAAGAAGTGGTGGAAGTACCTCGGCGCGAAGTTCAGCCGCAAGTTCGATCAGCAGGCCGACCCGGCCGTGCAGCTTGAGCAGGCGCTCAAAGAGTCGCAAGATCAACATCGTCGCCTGAAAGAACAGGCTGCCAACGTGATCGCCAACCAGAAGCAGGCCGAGCTTCGCCTCAACGCAAAGATGACCGAGCTCGAGAAGCTCAACGCCAACACCCGTCAGGCGCTCGTGATGGCCGCCGATGCAGCGCGTGCTGGCGACACCGCCAAGGCGACCCAATACAACTCGGCCGCCGAGACCATCGCCAACCAGCTCATTCAGATCGAAAAAGAGGTCGAGAGCCTCAAGACCATGCTGCTCGATGCCACAAAGGCCTCCGATCAGGCCAAGGCAGCCGTGCACCAGAACAGCCGCCAACTGCAGCAGAAGCTTGCCGAGAAGAGCAAGCTGCTGTCTCAGCTCGATCAGGCCAAGATGCAAGAAGAGCTCAACGTCGCCATGGGCCAGCTCAACGAGACCGTCGGCGACGATGTTCCAACGCTCAGCGAGGTGCAGCAAAAGATCGAGGCGCGCTACGCCAAGGCCAAGGCCACCAGCGAACTCAACGAGGGTTCGGTCGAGACCAGCATCCTCGAGATCGAGCAAGCCAGCAGCAACGTCGAAGCGCAGGGCCGCCTCAGCGAGCTGCGTGCCGAACTCGGCCTCGACAACAGCTCAGCGGCAACACCGGTCGAGCAGGCCAAGCCCGCCGAGGGCTGACGCTCACACAAGAACAACAAGGTCATCACGATGGATGACCTCGTGGGCAACATGTGATGGCAGATCAGCCGTGCGCTTGCCAATGATGCTGCGCAGCACGGTCGCATCGCTCAACGCCATGCCGCGGGCAATGGCCATACCGTTCTGATCGCACACCAGCACCACGTCGCCATCGTCGAACGAGCCTTCGACCCGAGTGACGCCAGCTGGCAGCAGCGATGTTCCGCGCTCGACGAGCGCCCGCCTGGCACCGTCGTCGACGACAATCGTGCCTGCCACTTGCGTCGCAAACCCGATCCAGAGCTTGCGGGCGGGAAGCCGTCGCGCACTTGGTTGGAACGACGTACCCACGCTGAAGCCACCGACTGCATCGACCAGTACATGTTCGCGGCGCGCCGCCGCGATGACCGCTTTCACACCCGA
Source organism: Ilumatobacteraceae bacterium (assembly GCA_043748395.1). Taxonomy (GTDB): domain Bacteria; phylum Actinomycetota; class Acidimicrobiia; order Acidimicrobiales; family Ilumatobacteraceae; genus JAYTNH01. The sequence goes on from JAYTNH010000355.1 coordinate 3,581, forward strand.
CCAAGACGCCATGCGTGCGGCTGCCAACTTCGAGGCCATGCCACCGCTGCCTCGTGCGCTACCGCTGGCCTTGGCAGTGACGGCCAGCAGCGGATCGTCGGCAGCCACCTCGTCGAGCAGCCGTGCCGTTGGGTCGGTGCGCGGGTCGGCGGTGAACAGACCGGGCGTGTCGGTGAGCAGCACCAGTAGGTCGGCATTGATGTTGTGCGCCACCAGCGCGGCGATGCGATCGTTGTCGCCGTAGCGAATCTCGTCGCTGGCGATGGCGTCATTCTCGTTGACCACGGGCACACAGCCCAGCTCGAGCAGCTTGGTGAGGGTCTGGCGGGCATGCAGGTACTGGCGACGGTCGACGAAGTCGTTGGGCACCAGCAGCACTTGCGCGGCCACCAACGAATGCGGGGTAAACGCATGGTTGTAGGCCTCCATGAGTCGGCTCTGACCGACAGCCGCGAGAGCTTGCAACGTGGGCATGTCGGTGGGTCGGCTGGCAAGACCCAACGCCGCCACACCGGCCGACACTGCACCCGAGCTCACGAGCACTACCTCGTGACCGGCGGCGCGAAGCTCGGCGACCTGATCGCACAGTGAACCGATGACGGCTAGATCGAGTACCCCGAACGGATCGGTGACCGACGACGTGCCGATCTTCGCGACCACCCGCACGGCTACGCCTCCTGCTGGTATTCGAAGCTGAACCCGGCGATCCACACCACATCGCCGTCGATCACGCCGGCGCGATGGAGCAACCGTGGCACGCTCAGCCGCTTGAGCTGATGGTCGATGTACGACAACGCCTCGGGTGTGGTGACGTCGTTGAGCGCCACAATGCGTTCGACCTGACGACCGACGAGCCGGAACTCGTTCTCACCGACTCGTTCGACTCGGGCACCGTCGGGTTGCGGACGCAGAATGACCATGCCCTCGTGGTCGGGCTGATCGGACCTGGCATCGTGCACCAGCGCGGCCATGCGGCCCACGAGCTCGCGCACCCCTTGGTTGGTGACGGACGAGATGCGCTCGCCGACCCACGCTGCTTGGCCGGCATCGCTCTTGGTGCCAACCACCAGTCGCGGGCGTTCGAGCAGGTCAGGATTGTAGGCACCGAGCTCGTGCAGCAGCACGCGCTCTTGCTCCTCGGGAGATGCACCGTCGAGCGATGCGAGATCGACCATGACGCACAGCACGCGCGCCCGCTCGATGTGGCGCAAGAACTGATGGCCGAGGCCCTTGCCCTCGTGGGCGCCTTCGATGAGACCAGGGATGTCGGCGACCACGAACTCGGTGTGTTCGTCGAGGCTGACCACCCCGAGGTGGGGCTCGAGCGTGGTGAACGGGTAGTCGGCGATCTTGGGCTTGGCCGCGCTGATGACGCTGATGAGGGTGCTCTTGCCCGCATTGGGGTAGCCCACCAAGGCAACGTCGGCCATGAGCTTCAGTTCGAGCTTGAGCCAGCGTTCTTCGCCGTGCTCACCCTGCTCGGCGAACGAGGGTGCGCGACGGCGGTTCGACAAGAACTTGGCGTTGCCGCGGCCTCCCCTTCCACCGGCAGCAGCGAGCCAACGGTCACCATGCTTGGCCAAGTCGGCGTACATCTCGCCGGTGTACAGGTCGGATGCCACAGTGCCCTCTGGCACCATGACCTCGAGCTTCTTGCCGCGCTTGCCGTGCAGGTCTTTGCCCTTGCCGTGCACACCATTGGTGGCACGACGGTGCGGGTGATCGCGGAACGAGAGCAGCGACGCCACATTGCGGTCGGCGATGAGCCACACATCGCCACCATTGCCGCCATCGCCACCGTTGGGTCCACCGAGCACCACAGGACCCTCGCGCCGGAATGCTACGCAGCCTGCACCGCCATCGCCACCGCGCACGTTCAGTTGGGCTTCGTCGACAAATCCACTCATCAGGCACTTCCACTCATAGGGCCTCATGAGGCTATCGGCAGGCTTCCACGACCCCCGCGCACCTCTTCGGTACGCTGCATGACGTGACCGGTATCGACGAACGCGCCCAACGGTGGGCCTCCACCATGTCGGGCCATCATGTCGAGGGTGTTCAGTTGGCACACAGCGATTCGTGGGCCGGCAGTGGTTCGCCCACTCGTGTCGGCCGACTCGAACTCGAGCACCGCGAAGAACAGTGGCTGGCCACGCTCGCCACCCGCTCGTCAGGTGCAGGTACCCGCGCTATCGACGAAGAGCCCGACGCCTGGCGAACGTGCTTCGAACGCGACCGCGACCGCATCCTCCATGCGCCGGCGTTCAGACGCTTGTCGGGCAAGACACAGGTGTTCGTGTTCCCCGACGATCATCAGCGCACTCGCCTCACCCACGCTCTCGAGGTCGCCCAGGTCGCTGTCTCCATCGCCCGCGCGCTTGGCCTCAACCTGGCGCTCACCGAGGCCATCGCGCTCGGTCACGACTGCGGCCATGGTCCTGGTGGCCACGCCAGCGAAGACGCGCTCACCCCATATGTTGCCGGCGGCTACGACCATGCGCTCTGGGGTGCCGACGTCACCCTGGCCCCGCTCAACCTGTGCGCCGAGACGCTCGATGGCATCCGCAACCACAGCTGGAGCCGCCCTGCGCCCGCTACTCCCGAGGGCGAGGTTGTCAGCTGGGCCGATCGCATCGCTTACGTGTGCCACGACTTCGAAGATGCCGTCGCCGCCGGCATCGTTACGCCACACATGCTTCCCGCCGTGGTGCGCGACCGATGCGGCGACAAGCGCAGCCGCCAGCTCGGGTCGTTCATCCACGCCATGATCGACGCTGCGGCCACGTCCGGTCGCATCGGTATGACCAATGCGTACGCCGATGCCTTGGCGCAGTTCCGGCAGTTCAACTACGAGCACGTCTACCTTCGCCCGGCATCGCAAGCGCAGGCGCAGGCTGTCATCGAGCTGCTCCAAGGGCTCGTCGAACACTACGCCGATCGCCCGAACCTGCTCCCCGATGTCACCGGCGTCGACGCTGGCAGCATCGAGGCCGTGCACGCCGCCGTCTCGTACGTGAGCGGCATGACCGATCGGTTCGCGTGCCGACAGGGCATCAGCTTGCTCGGGTGGGACCACAGTCGCCTACCGCGGGGCATCGACACGCCGTTGTAGCAACCTCGCGTACCATCGGTGCATGTCACGTTTGTTGATTCATGGGGCCACGGTGTTCGACGGACTCAGCCACGACCCGCGCACCGCCGACATCGTTGTCGAGGGCGACCGCATCGTCGGCTTGGGCACCGGACTCGATGGTGACACAGCCATCGACGCCACGGGCATGACCGTGTACCCGGGCTTCATCGATTGCCACGTGCACTTCATGGTCGACGGCAACCTCGACCCCATGTCGGGTGTGCGAACCCCGTTCTCGATGAACTTCTATCTGGCCGCCGAACGGATGCAGCGCACGCTGGCTGCCGGCATCACCACGGTGCGCGAGGCCGGGGGTAGCGACCTCGGCGTGAAAGAGGCGCAGTCGAGCGGGCTCGTGCCCGGGCCACACATGCAGATATCGATCACCATCCTCAGCCAAACCGGCGGGCATGGCGACAACTGGCAGGTGTGCGGCGCGCACATGCCAGGCATCATCGGCACCCAACACCCGGGCAAGCCGCACAACATCGTCGACGGAACCGACGAGATGCGCCGCAAGGTCCGCGAGCTCATCCGCGCCGGCGCCGATGTCATCAAGGTGTGCACGAGCGGCGGCGTGCTGTCGCCACGCGACGATCCTCGGCACGGGCACTTCCGCGACGACGAGCTCGCCGTACTGGTTGCAGAAGCATCGGCCGCCGGGAAGTGGGTGATGGCACACGCTCAGGCCACCGACGGCATCAAGTCGGCCATCAGGGCCGGCATCCGCAGCATCGAGCACGGCATCTACCTCGACGACGAAGCGATCGGCATGATGATCGATCACGGTACCTATCTGGTGCCCACACTGATCGCCCCGATGGGAGTGCTCGAGGCTGCCGACCGGGGCGTCAACGTGCCCCCATACGCGCTCGAGAAGACCCGCATGGTCATCGACACGCACCGTGACAGCATTCGCCGTGCCATTGCGGCGGGAGTGAAAGTCGCGATGGGCACCGACTCGGGGGTCACCCCGCACGGCCAGAACCTACGCGAACTCGAACAGATGGTGGCATGCGGCATGGACCCAGCTCAGGCACTGGTTTCGGCCACGCGCACTGCAGCTCAGTTGATGGGCCTCGAAGACGACCGTGGCGCCATCGAGGTGGGCAAGCGCGCCGACCTGGTGATCGCCACGGGCGAAGCGCTCGACGTGAGCGACCTGCGCAATCGCATCCGCTGGGTCCTCCAAGACGGAACGATCGTCGCCCAAAACGACTGAAGCCCGGCCAACGGGCCGGGCTTCGAGTGCAGAACTGTGTGAATCAGGCGATGGGCTCGACGTCGACGACCTTGCGGCCCTTACGCTCGCCGAACTTCACGGCACCATCGACCAGCGAGAACAGCGTGTCGTCGCCGCCAATGCCGACGTTCTTGCCCGGGTGGAACTTGGTGCCACGCTGACGCACGATGATGGTGCCGGCATGGATCTGGGTGCCGCCGTAGACCTTCACGCCGAGACGCTGTGCGTTGGAATCGCGACCGTTGCGGGTTGAACCGCCACCTTTTGTTTTCGACATGTCGGCTCAGCCCTTCTTGATCGAGGTGATCTCGATGACGTGGTATTGCTGACGGTGCCCGTAGCGGCGGCGCTGGTTCGTGCGGCGCTTGTAGGTGAAACCGTCGATCTTCGGACCTTTGGCCCAACCGACCACCTTGGCGGTGACGGTGACGCCTGCCAGTTCGGTCGGCGTGGCGAGCACAGTGTCTCCGTCGACCACCAGAACTGGGGTCAGCGACACCTCGCTGCCCTGCTCAGCCTGAAGAAGCTCGACATGGATTTGTTCGCCTTCGGCGACGCGGGATTGTTTCCCGCCAGATGCGATAACTGCGTACATAGCCTGAGCATCCTACCGACCGCAGGCAGCATCCCAACTGCCATCTTGCGCTAAGTAGGGTTCGGGTAGCTGCAATCAGGTGAGGAGCGCGTCGTCGATCATGACTCCGCGGCCTTCGCAGTTGGGGCATTGGTCGGCGAAGTTCACCAGCAGGCCCTCGCCAATGCGCTTACGGGTCATCTCGACCAGGCCGAGTTCGGTGATGTCGAACACCTGAGTGCGGGTTTTGTCGCGGGCGAGTGCATCGCGGAACGCGTCGACCACCTTGCGGCGGTTGTCGCGAATCTCCATGTCGATGAAGTCGATCACCACGATGCCACCGATGTCGCGCAGACGCAGTTGCTTGGCGACCTCCAATGCAGCTTCAAGGTTGTTGCGGAACACCGTCTCTTCAAGATTCGACTTGCCAACGTTCTTGCCGGTGTTGACGTCGATGACTGTGAGCGCTTCGGTGTGCTCGATGATGAGCGAACCTCCACTGGGCAGCCACACCTTGCGATCGAGCGCCTTGTGGAGCTGCTCGTGGATGTGGAAGCGCTCGTACAGCGGCAACCCGTCTTCGTCGGCGTCGTAGTACTCGACTCGATCAACCAGTTCGGGGTTGAACGCCTGCACGTAATCGCGGACGTCTTCGAACAGCCGCGTGTCGTCGATGACGATGCCGCGATAGTCGGCGTTGAACTCTTCGCGGATCACCCTCACTGCAAGTTCGGGCTCGCGGTACAACAGCGTTGGGCTGTTGGCCTTCTTGGCTTTCTCCTCGATGGCTTCCCACTGGTCGAGCAGGCGACCCATGTCGGCAGTGAGTTCGTGCTCGCTGGCGTTCTCGGCAGCGGTTCGCACGATGAGCCCGTGTTCAGCAGGCTTCACCCGATCGAGGATGTTGCGCAGGCGCTTACGGACGTCGTCGGGGAGTCGCTTGGAGATGCCGTACGTCTTGGAGTTCGGGATGAGCACCACGAAACGGCCGGGAAGCGACACCTCTTGGGTGAGCCGCGCACCCTTCGCACCGATCGGGTTCTTGGTGACCTGGCACACCATGAGCTGCTTGGCGCGCAGCATCTGCTCGATGCGGGGCTGACCCGACTTCTCGACGATGTCTTCGGGGTCGTACTGCACGTCGCCGCGATAGAGCACTGCGTTCTTTGGTGTGCCGATGTCGACGAACGCCGCCTCCATACCGGGCAGCACGTTTTGCACCTTGCCGAGATAGATGTTGCCATGGATCTGGCTGACGTCGTCGGCCGGGCGGCTGACGTAGAGCTCGATGAGATTGCGACCCTCGAGCACGGCAACCTGGGTGAGCGTGGGGCGCACCTGTACGCACATGAGGTAGCGACCGACCGGGCGACCGTTGCGCTCGCGACCACGGCGGCGTTCGAGCACATCATCGTCGAGCGCCGCAACCGAACCAGCCGATGTTCGCGTGGTGGTCTTCACGGCCTTCGCGCCGCGTCGCCGCTTCGGCTTACCGGTCTCGTCA